>NZ_SMLD01000324.1:0-4063 GCF_004352805.1 Nonomuraea mesophila | reverse complement strand
CGTCTCCACCCTGGGCGCCCTGCCCCGCCCCGGAAGCCGGCACGGACGCGGGCACGGCCCGGACACCAGGCACGGCCCGGACACCAGGCTCAGCCGCGGACCCACCTGGGACATCAGACGCGGAACCGGCCTCGGGCAGGGACCCCGGCCCGGACCGTGCCTCGGGCACAGACGCGGACACCGGTTCGGGCCGGGCGGCGCTGTCCGGTGCGGGCTCGGCTACGACGCCTGGGTCGGGGGCACCCGGTGCGGGGTCGGCGACGGTGTCCTGATTCTGGGGCGCTTCGGTGAGGGCCCCGGCGGTCGCCGAAGCGCTGGAGGAGCTCCCGGCCGGGAGGTCCTCGCGTTGCAGGGCGGCGTTCGTGGTGGTGGCCGCAGGGGGCGTGGCGGCAGGCGCGGGGCCGTCGCCAGGGATCGAGTCGCGCCCGGGTGTGGGCGGGAGGCTCGTTCTGTCCTGAACCACTCCGAGGTCTCCTCCGCCGTCATCGCACGCCTGCTTGCGGAAACGCTACCGTCCCGCGGCCCCACTTCATGCAGCGCGGCGCGGGGAGATCGAAAAATGGCGAGCGGACGCGGCAGGGTGATCCCGCGGCTGACGGGACCACCCGGCGCACGGCGGTCCTGCGCACGAGAACGGGAAGAGGGCCCGGAAACCCTTCGGACCGGACCCGTCTCGTCGGCGGCGAGCGCGGAATTCCGTTGTCTACTGGGCTCCCGGGCCCGTCCCGGGTCCAACCCCCCGCCCGGTTGGGGTGCCCCGACTCGACGGACCGACGGCCCTGCACCTGGCTGTGTGGACGAAGTCACGCTCCGTCACGGACGCAGGATCCGGCGATGTCAGAGACGGCCAACCGGCCAAGTCCCGTGCTGGACTGCGCAGCAAACTACCGACTCCACCTCAGATGTCAACCGTGTCCCGATCAGCAGAAACATCAAGTTTTCGCAGGTGGGACATGATCGGCCGCCTGCCGCAAAGCGGATCAGAGCCCATTTGCGGGTGTCTGCGAGCGGCTCGGCAAGCCGCTGAGCGCCTCGGAGAGCGGCCGCTCGTGCACGACGCCTAGCCGTTGCGTGGCCCGGGTGAGAGCAACATACAGGTCGCTGGGTCCTCGTGGCGACTGGGCGGCGATGAGGTCGGGTTCGGCCACGATCACCGAGTCGAACTCCAGCCCCTTCGCGTCCGTCACCCCCATCACGGCCACCGGCGCGTCGAGCGCCTCCGCGCCCTTCGCCCGGCCCGCGCCCGGCGTCACCACCACGGCGCCGGCCACGGCCGCGGAGACCTCGGCCCCGATCGGGCCGAGCAGCCGGTCGGGCACCACCACGGCGACCTTGCCGCCCTCGCCGACCTCGGCCTTGACCAGCTCGCCCAGCGCGGCAAGCGGCGCCGACCAGGGCTGTACGCCGAGCTCGCGGACGGACGCCGGAGCTTCGAGCGCGGGGTCGACGGTGGCCAGGACACGCGCCGCGACCGCCATCAGCTCGACCGGCGTACGGTAGTTGACGCTCAGCC
This sequence comes from Nonomuraea mesophila, assembly GCF_004352805.1. NCBI lineage: Bacteria > Bacillati > Actinomycetota > Actinomycetes > Streptosporangiales > Streptosporangiaceae > Nonomuraea > Nonomuraea mesophila. The sequence continues at coordinate 2,550 of NZ_SMLD01000324.1, read as the reverse complement.
GTTCCTGACGCCAGCGCCCGGCCACGTACGGGTCGAGCACCTCCGCCCACGAGCGCGCGCCGGCCGCCGAGCCGGTCTGCGCGATGTCGCCGACGATCGTCATCGAACGGGTGGGGCACCGCCGCATGACGGCCCGCCAGGCCATGGGCGACAGTTCCTGCGCCTCGTCCACGATCACGTGCCCGTAGGCCCAGGTGCGGTCGGCGGCGGCGCGCTCCGCGGTGGTGAGGTGGGGGCCGCCGCCGCGCTGGCGTTCGGCCAGGCGCTCGGCCTCCATGACGTCGGACAGGCCGGTCAGCTCCAGGACCTCGCGGGCGTAGGCCAGCTCCGCCTCGCGCTCGCTCTCCTCAGCCTGCCTGGCGGCGGCCAGTTCCTCCTCCGCCTGCATGGCGCTGGCGCGCAGCACCTGTTCGTCGATGTCGCCGAGCAACTCGGCCGCCTCGTCGAGCAGCGGCACGTCGGACTCGGTCCACGCGCCGCCGTCGCGGCGCAGCAGCACGCGCTCGCCGGGGGTGAGGGACGAGGCCGCGTACTCCAGGCGCTCGGGCGTGCCGTACAGGCCGAGCAGGAGGCGCTGCGGCGTGAGGTAGGGCCACAGCCGGTTGAGCGCTGACTTGACGACCGGCTCGGTACGCAGTTCCTCGCGCATGTCGGCCAGGTCGTCCTCGTCGATGAGCCCCTTGCCGATCTTGCGGGCCTGCTGCCGGGCCAGCGCGTTGAGCAGCGACCTGACGAACACGGCCCTGGCCTGGTTGTGCGGGCGGCGCGAGCGGGTGGCCTTGTTCCTGGCCGCGTCGAGCATGGCCCGGTCGATGGTGAGGGTGAGACGGCCGAGGGTCAGCTCGATGGGTTTGCGCGGCACCCGCTGCCGGTCGCGTACGGCCTTGGCGATCACCGCGGCCATCCGCGCGTCCCCCTTGAGCGCCGCCACCTCGGGCCGCTCGCGGGCGGTGGCGGCGACGCCGGGATAGAGCTCGCCGACCGTGGACAGCAGCACGTCGTTCTCGCCGAGCGAGGGCAGGACCTGCTCGATGTAGCGCAGGAACGTCAGGTTGGGCCCGAGGATGAGCACACCCCTGCGCTCCAGCCGTTCCCTGTGCGTGTAGAGCAGGTACGCGGCCCGGTGCAGGGCCACGACCGTCTTGCCGGTGCCGGGGCCGCCCTGCACGACCAGGACGCCGTTCAGGTCGCCGCGGATGACGCGGTCCTGCTCGGCCTGGATGGTGGCCACGATGTCGCGCATGCGGCCCGTACGCCGCTCGTCGAGCGCGGCCAGCAGGGCCGCCTCGCCGTTGAGCGTGGCACGGTCGTCGTCGGTGAGCGAGTCGAGGTCGAGCAGGTCGTCGTCGACGCCGACCACGGTACGGCCCTTGGTCTGCAGGTGGCGGCGCCTGGTCACGCCCATGGGGGCGGCGGGGGTGGCGCGGTAGAACGGCTGCGCGACCGGCGCCCGCCAGTCGATCAGCAGGCGGCGCTGGTCGTCGTCGGTCAGGCCGAGCTTGCCGATGTAGAGGCGGCCCTCCTCGACGTGGTCGAGCCGGCCGAACGCCAGGCCGCGCTCGACCGCCCAGAGCCGGGCGAGCCTGAGGGCGTACATCTCGGCGAACGTGTCGCGCTCCGACCTGTTCTGCATGGTGCCGACGGCGCCGCTGGCCAGCACCTCCTTCAGCTGTCGCTGGGTGCGCTCGCGCAGCTCGTCGAGACGGTCGTAGAGGCGGGTGACGTACGCCTGCTCCCTGGCGCGTTCCGTTTGACGCGTTACCGTCTGACCATTAATGTGGTTAATGGGACACTCCGGGCCATTCTGTTTGTTGTTACGACAAACGATGACATTAGCACGCCTTTCGCGGCGCTCTCATCACTTTGTCCCGTTACCCGTGATCGCCGGACTGCTCGGGCGTACGACTCGGCGGCGACGTTACCCCCTCCATGGTCAGCGCACACCTGGTCACGCATAACAACATGCGCCGCTACGGCCGCCCGGCGCCCGCCAGAACCGCCGCGGCGGCTGCGGCGTAGGCGTACGTGCCCCATTCCGGGGCGAGATACGCCGCCGCGCCCGCCAGAGGGACGCCGAGCCACTCCCAGCGGCCGTCCAGGGCCACCAGGGCGACCACCAGCAGCGCGTACCAGGGATATCCGGGGGTCAGCAGCAGGAACGCCGTACCGGTGACCACGAGCCCGCCCCGCCACGGCCGGTCCGGATCGCCGCGCCGGAGGACGTGGAAGGTCACGGCCGCCAGCACCAGGAGCACGGCCGGCAGGGCCCACGAGTCGGGCAGCACCAGCCGCACCAGCCCGTAACGGTCGCGCGCCCCGGCCTCGTCGTAGCCTTCCTCGGTCACGTACCCGAACAGGTAGCCCAGCACCGAACCCCGGGACAGCAGGACGTAGGGCAGGTAGGCGGCGACCACGACCAGAGCCGCGAACGCCGTCGTCCACAGGGCCTTACGCGCCGCCCGCGCGTTCGACAGGCTCCCGGACAGCGCGCCGGGCAGCACCACGGCCGGCACCAGCTTGACCGCGATCGCCCCGCCCAGCCACGTCCCC
>NZ_SMLD01000323.1:0-4097 GCF_004352805.1 Nonomuraea mesophila | reverse complement strand
CTCCCACCCCGGCCGCCACCACGCCGGACGGTCCCATCCCGGCCACCGGCGCAGGGGACGGTGGCGGCTCGGACGCCGGTGGGGATCTCGCGAGGGCCGTGGCGGTGTCCGCGCAGGACGGTGCCGTGCTGGCGCGGCGGGTGGCGGCCGACGGGATGGTGCTGGTGCGCAACGAGGGCGAGCTGCCCTGGCCCGCTCCCGGCCCCCGGTCGGTCGCGGTGATCGGGCACAACGCGCTCCAGTTCCGCAGCCAGGGCGGCGGCAGCGCCACCGTGACCCCGCCGTACGTCGTCTCCCCGCTGGACGGGCTGCGCGCCGCGCTGCCGGACGCCGAGATCACGTGGACCCTCGGCGCCGTCACGCAGGAGGGCCTCGCGCCGCTGCCGATCGCGCGGCTGACCGACCCCGTCTCCGGCGAGCCGGGGGTGCGGGCCCGTTTCCTCGACTCCGGCGACCGGGAGCTGCTGAGCGAGAACCGCCGCTCGTCCGACCTCGCCCGGCTCGGCGGCTCCCGCCCCGCGGGCACGGCCTCGGTGGAGCTCACCACCCGCTACCAGGTGCGGGAGCCCGGCACGGCGCGGCTCGGCGTCGCGGGAGCCGGGCTCGCCACGCTGGCCGTCGACGGCGTGCGGGTGCTGGAGCGCGAGCTGGTGCACGAGGGCGAGGACTTCGGCGGCGGCCTGGTCTCGCCGCCGCACGCCTCGGCCACGGTACGGCTCCCCGCCGGAGAGGTCGTACTGACGGCCAGGCTGGACGGCGTGCCGCAGGGCAACGGCCTGACCCTCACCCTGGGCGAGGACCTGGCGCCGGACATCGGTGAGGCCGGGGCAAGCGGGACGGCCGCCATCGAGGCGGCGGTGGCGGCGGCGCGGCGGGCGGAGGTGGCGGTGATCGTGGTCGGCACGAGCCCGGAGATCGAGCGCGAGGCGGCCGACCGGGCCACGCTGGCGCTCCCGGGCGCGCAGGACAGGCTGGTACGGGCGGTCGCGGCGGCCAATCCGCGTACGGTCGTCGTCGTCAACGCGGGCGCTCCCGTGCTCATGCCGTGGCGGAACGAGGTGGCCGCGGTGCTGCTGGGCTGGTTCGGCGGGCAGGAGTTCGGCGGCGCCCTGGCCGACGTGCTGCTCGGGACGGCCGAGCCCGGCGGACGGCTGCCCACCACGTGGCCCGGCGAGGAGGCGGACGTGCCGGTCCTGCAGACCGCTCCCGTGGACGGGGTGGTGGCCTACGACGAGGGCGTGCACGTCGGTTACCGCGCGTGGCTGCGCGCCGGGGCCGAGCCCGCCTACCCGTTCGGGCACGGGCTCGGCTACACGACCTGGGAGCTGAGCGACCTCGCGGCCGGCCCCGGGCAGGTGAGCCTGACCGTGCGCAACACCGGCGAACGCGCGGGCAAGCACGTGGTGCAGGTGTACCTGTCGCGCGAGCCGAGCGCGGTGGATCGGCCGGTGCGCTGGCTGGCGGGATTCGCGGTGGTGCGGGCCGGCGGCGGGCAGGCCGAGCGGGTGACGATCCCGCTCGCGCGCCGCGCGTTCCAGCACTGGGACGGAGGCTGGCGGACCGAGCCGGGCGAGTTCACCGTGCACGCCGGCTCCAGCGTCGCCGACCTCCCCCTCGCCACCCGGATCAGCGCGCCGTAGCGCCCTCACGCGCCGCAGGTGGGGCAGCCGGGACGTCGCGGCACGGCTCGCGACCGGATCTCCAGCGGCCAGAAGTCCACCTCGCTCCACCTGCCGCCGAGCGCCGGCGGCAGGCCCGCGATGAGGCGGATGGCCTCCCAGGCCAGGATGTTGCCGACGAGACCGCACAGCGCCCCCATCGCGCCCGCCTTCTCCCGTTTCCCGACGACCGTCTCCATGCCGTCGCGGCCGTGGTCGGCGAACGTCTCGGCGCGTACGCACGCCCAGCAGGCGGTTTGTCCGGGGACGATCGAGGTGCCGAGCACGCCGATGTGGTAGGCGTACCCGGTGCCCATGATGTGCGGGACGCGCGGCCAGCAGGCCTGGCTCACCCAGCCCGCCACGTCGTTGGGGGTGGGCAGGTCGGCGGCGCTGACGACGACGTCCGCGCCGGCCACGACGTCCTCGAGGTCGCCGGCCCCGCCGATGCGGCGGTCGAAGGTCTCGACCTCGACGTACGGGTTCGCCTCGCGCAACCTCGCCGCGGCCGCCGTGACCTTGGGGGCGCCCACGTCGCCGGCCCCGAACACCACCTGCCGGGTGAGGTTCGAGCGTTCGACCCGGTCGAAGTCGCACAGGCGGATCCGCCCGACGCCGGCGACGGCCAGCGCGAGCGCCACCCATCCGCCGATGCCGCCGACGCCGCAGACGACGGCGGTCGCGCCGTCGACGCGCCGCTGCAGGCCGACGCCGCTCGTCTCCTGTGACAGGCCCTCGTCGCAGAAGTCCTGGAACAACCGGAGCTGACGGTCGTAGAACCCGGCCCGTTCCTCGCCCAGCAGGCGGAATTCCCGTTCGGCGTCGCGGGTCCTGCTGAGCAGCCGCTCCTCCGCGAGGATCTGCACGACCTCCGCCACCCGCTGCCCCGCCTCCGGATCGTCGCCGCAGGCGAGCGCGCCGATCTCGTCGATCGAACGTGTGCCGTCGAGCAGCCGCACCACGTCTTCCACGAAGGGGTCGCAGGCGAACCGCTTGACGGTCCGGTCCGCCAGGCACAGGAACAACAGCGTGCCGCCGTCCGTCTGCACGATCACGCTGTCGCGCAGGCGGGGACACCAAGCGGCCTCCGCCACGGGCATGCCTCCTCAGAAGTCGTCGAGTTCGCGAACGGCCTGGTCGAGATCGTCGGCGACGCCGCGGCGCAGCAGCCTGGCGTACAGGCCGTCGCCGGTGACGCCCAGCCGGCGGATCAGCCGCGCCCGCGCGCTCATCTGCGCCTGGGCGTCCTCGATGATGCTCTCCGTCCGGCCCTTCCATCCGTACGCGTCCAGAAACCGGCGCAGCCGCGCGGGCCGCGCGCCGAACTCGGTGAACCCCTCGGCGGCGGCCACGTGGCGGGCGTGCAGCGGCACCCAGCACAGCGCCACCGACGCCACGTCGGAGTCCACCGTGGTGGGGCCGGCGAAGTCCCAGTCGAAGAAGCCGGCCAGCCGCCCGTCGTGGTAGGCGGCGTTGAACGGGCTGGCGTCGTTGTGCCCGATGACGAGCCCCGGCTCCCACGGCCGGCCGGTGCGCCAGTGGGCGCCGTCGGGCGGCACGAAGTCGGCCACCGCCTCGTGGTAGGACCGCAGCCACGAGGCCACCTGCACGAGCATGTCCTCGGTGCGGGTCCACCACGGCCACACCAGGGCGTCGCCGACGGTGTCGCCCTCCAGATAGGTGAGGAGCTCGTAGCCGTCGGCGTCGACGCCGAGCACCCGGGGCGCCCCGTCGAACCCCCGGCGTTCCAGGTGCCGCAGCAACTCGTGCACGGAAGCCGTCCACGCCCGCACAGGCCGGCGGACCTGGGACCCCACGCGAACGGCGCCGCCGTCGTTTCCGCCTCCGAGCCGACTCCCGGTCACGAGCGCCTCCCATCGGGGCTCCGGCCGGGCGGCTCACGTCCGTCGATGGTTCCCTGCTCCGTCCTCGCCCCATGAAATCTCGCACGGCGACCGCGTCCCATCAAGACCGGAGTCCCGCGGGCGACGAGGCCGGCTGCCGGAGGGGCGGTAGTTCGCGAACGGGGACAGAAAGGAAACAGCGACCATCCTAGAAAGATCATGTTCCCAACGCAGCGGTTGAGGAGGTTTCTGGTGAGGCATGCTCCCCGTCGCTACCGGACGGCCACGGGCGTGGTCGTTTTAGGGCTGGTCGCCGCAGTGGTGCCAGTGGCCGCCACTCCTGTGTCGGCGCACAGGAAGGACTACGGTCAGAAGTGGTCGAACTTCAGCTATCACCACGTGACCAGCTACAACGACCAGTGGAAACCACCCATGACGAAGGCGCCACAACGCTGGTCGAACCACGCCGAGCAATGATCGAAACCTGTGGATCTGACGGGAAGGGGTGTACCTTCCCGAATCATCTGATCAAGGTTTCGAGATAAGGCCGACGCGCCAACGTCGGTCGGGAAGGCACACCCGTGTCGCTCACCGT
>NZ_SMLD01000322.1:0-4316 GCF_004352805.1 Nonomuraea mesophila | reverse complement strand
GTCTCGCCCGCCCGCCCCGGAGCGCGCCATCGGGCTCAGCACCCATTCCTGAGGGGAGCCACCGTGTAGGGCGCATAGGGAAGTGACCCCCGCCGCACACCGGCGGAGGTCACCGAACCACGACACCTCTACGCCGGGTGACCGGCCAGATCCTGCGTCCCCGCGCCGCCGGCACCCTCACGCACCCCCGGGCCCGCCGACCCCGGCTCACCGTCGTCCTTACGCGTCACCACCACGTACAACGTCGGCACCAGCACCAGCGTCAGCAACGTCGAGGAGATCAGACCACCGATCACCACGATAGCCAGCGGCTGCGAGATGAACCCGCCAGAACCCGTCACCCCCAGCGCCATCGGCGTCAACGCGCAGATCGTGGCCACCGCCGTCATCAGGATCGGCCGCAACCTGCGCCGGCCGCCCTCGATCACCGCCTCCACCACGCCCATGCCCTGATCCCGGTACTGGTTGATCAGGTCGATCAACACGATCGCGTTCGTCACCACGATGCCGATCAGCATCAGCATGCCGATCAACGCCGGCACACCCAGCGCCGTGTCCGTGGCCACCAGCAACCCGACCGCACCCGTCGCCGCGAACGGGATCGACACCAGCAAGATCACCGGCTGCACGAAACTACGGAACGTCGCCACCATGATCAGGAACACGATCGCCACCGCCGCCAGCATCGCCAAACCCAGATCGGCGAACGCGTCCGCCTGATCAGCCGACACACCACCGATCTCGTACGACGCCCCGGCCGCCAGGCTCAACCCGTCCAGCTTCGACGTCAACGCCTGCGTCACACTCCCCAGATCCGACGCATCCGCCTTCGCCGACACCGTCGCCGACCGCTCACCATCGATCCTGCTCACCTGCGTCGGCCCCGCCACCTGCCGCACCTCGGCCACCGACGACACCTTCACCATCCCCGCGGCCGTCGGCAGCTTCAGATTCCCGATCGCCTTCACATCCTCCGGCGCGTCCGACCCGCGCAACACCAGATCACTGGCCCGCCCGTCCAGCGTGATCTGACCCAGCGGCGCCCCCCGGAAGGCCTGCGCCACCGCCTGACCCACCTGCGCCTCCGACAGGCCCCGCTCCGCGGCCTCCTCCCGGTCCACCACGACCTCGACCCGCGGCGCACTCGTCTCCAGGTCGGACGACACGTCCTTCAGCCCGGACACCTCACCCATCGCCGCCGCCACCGACTCGGTCGCCGCACGCAGCGCCCCGGCATCGGGAGCCTGCACGATCACGTCGATCGTGTCAGAGGCGAACCCCGCCGCCTGCGCACCCATCGTGACCTCGCCGACGCCCGACAACCCCGCGATCTCCTCGCGCAGCGCCCGCTCGACCCGCGCCGTGTCCGCGCCCTCCTCCAACGTCACCGAGTACGACGCCCGATCCGCGCCACCGCCGACCGCCCCGCCCGACATCGCGTTGCCGCCACCGACGTTCACCTGGTACGTCTCCACACCGTCCAGGCCGGCCAGCACCTCCTCGACCTCGCGCGCCGCCTTGTCCGTACTCGCCAGATCCGTGCCCACCGGCATCCGCTGCGACAACGACAACGTGTTCTGCCCAGAGGCGTCCAGGAAGTTCGTCTGCAACCCGCCGGCCAGCCCCATCGTGCCGACGAACACCGCCACCCCGATCAGCACCGTCACCAGCTTGAACCGGGTCGCGAACCGCAACACCGGAAGATAAGCCCGCTGCAACGGCGAACGCAGCTCCTTCGCCTCCGCCTCCTCACGCTGCCTGCGCGCCTGCCCCGGCGCCAGCACAGGCGCCCTCAGGAACCAGTACGCCAGCACCGGCACCACCGTCAGCGACACCACCAGCGAAGCCAGCAACGCCACCGCCACCGTGATCGCGAACGGGCTGAACAACTCGCCCACCATGCCGCCCACGATCGCGATCGGCGCGAACACCGCCACCGTCGTCAACGTCGAAGCCGTCACCGCACCCGACACCTCACGCACCGCCGTCAAGATCGCCTGAAGCTTCGCCTCGCCGTAAGCCAGATGCCGCTTGATGTTCTCCAGCACCACGATCGAGTCGTCGACCACACGCCCCACCGCGATCGTCAACGCGCCCAGCGTCAGCATGTTCAGCGAATAGTCACCCGCCCACAACGCCAGCAACGCGATCACCACCGACAGCGGGATCGACACCGCCGTCACCAGCGTCGACCGCACCGACAGCAGGAACACCAAGATCACCAGCACCGCGAACACCAGGCCCAGCACGCCCTCGGTCGTCAGGCTCTCGATCGACTCCTCCACGTACGGCGCCTGATCGAACACCACCGACACCGCCGTGTCCGACGAATCGCCCAGCGCCCTGGTCAGCTCCGGCAGCTTCTCCCGGATGTCATGCGAGATCGCCACCGCATTACCGTCCGGCGACATCGTCACCGCCACACCCAGACTCGCCGTACCGTCGGTCCGGGTCAGCGTCGTCGCCTCCGCCAGACCGCGCTCGATCTCCGCCACGTCGCCCAGCTTCACCGGCTTGAGCGGCTTCGGCCTGGCCTGCTGCTGCGCGATCGCCCCCTGACCCGGCTGAGCCTGCGCCTGCCCGGGCTGCCGGCTCTGCGGCTGACCCTGCTGCGGCTGACCTTGCGGCTGGCCCTGCGGCTGGCCCTGCGGCTGGCCCTGCTGGGGCCGAGCCTGCTGAGGAGTCGCCGCCGGCTGCGCCGGCGTCAGATACAAGTTCTCCAGCTCCAGCAGCGAGTCCACCCGCGAACCCACCTGAACCGTCAGCGCCTTGCCGTCATCGGTCAACGTCCCGGCCGGGATCGGCGTGCCGTTCGCCTTCAGCACCTCAGGAATCTGCGCCGCCGACACCCCCGCCAGCGCCATCTTCTTCGCATCCGGCCGGACCGTCACGACCTCCTCGCGGGCGCCCGTCACCGACACCTCGCGCACACCCTCGACGCCCTGCACCTCCGGCACCAGAATCCGGCGCAACTTCTCGGCCATCGACCGCTCGTCACCGCCGTCGCCCACCGCCAGCACCAGCACCGGAATGTCATCGGTGCTCCCCGCCACCACCTGAGGCTCCACGCCCTCCGGCAACGTCACCCGGTTGATGGCCTGCTGCATCTTGTTCACCGACGCCTCGACATCGGTGCCGAACTCGAAAGCCACCTGGATCTGCGCCAGGCCCTCCTTCGAGCTCGAGGTCATCTGCTCCATCCCGGCGAGCCCCTGAAAGGAGTCCTCGATCGGCTTGGTGACCTGATCCTCGACGATCTCAGGCGAAGCACCGGGGAACGGCGCCACCACGAACGCACCCGGAAACGACAACGACGGCAGCAACTGCTGGTTCAGCTGAGGAATGGCGAACACGCCGAACCCCGTGAGCACCAGCGCGATCAGGATCACCAGGCTGCGGTTGACCAAGCTCAACCGAGCGAAAGCGGTCATGGGCTCCCCCTCCAAGAGTTCGCCACAGACTAACACTTCGCCTGATGCGAACATTTAGCCAGTCTCGAACTTCCTGATAGCCTTCTCAGGAAGGCGAGAGGTGAGCGTGAGCAGCGAACGCGAAGACCTGATCCACCGGATCACCGAAACCCAGCGTGGCCTCGGGCGACTGTTCGCCCAGCACCACTCCCCCCTGTTCACCTCCAACCTCACCATGCGCCAGCTCAGGGTCGTCATGCTCCTGGCGATCAACGGCTCCTCCTCAGGCCAGGAGCTCGCCCAGGCGCTGGGCGTCGGCCTCGGCACCGTCACCGGCATCGTCGACCGCCTCGTCGCCCAGGGCCTGGCCTGCAGGCACGAGGACCCCCACGACCGCCGCGTACGCCGCGTCGAGCTCACCCCCGAAGGCACCGCCCTCATCGAGGAGATCACCAACGCCGGCCACGAACACTACCGCCGCATCATGGACCACCTCGATCTGGACACGCTGCGCGCCCTCGACCACGTCACCCGGACCATCCGCGACGTCGCCGACAGGCTTGTCTGCGGTGAGGACCCCGGCAGGGGTATCTGAGACCACCGACCGCCTTTACATTGTAGATTCATTGGCCAGGCGGGACAGCACGTCCGGCAGGACACCCTCGTGCACCACCGTCAGCCGCCGCGTCGCCCGCGTCACCGCCACGTACAGGTCCTGCCCGCCCATCGGCGACTGGTCCCAGATGCCCTGCGGATCCACCACCACGACCGCGTCGAACTCCAGCCCCTTGGCCTGACCCACCGTCAGCACCACCACCGGCGCGTCCAGATCCCCCTCAGGGAAGAGCCGCGCCACCTCGGCGTGCCGCGCGTCCGGCGTCACCACGCCCACCCCTGACTCTTATA
>NZ_SMLD01000321.1:0-4378 GCF_004352805.1 Nonomuraea mesophila | reverse complement strand
GCTCATGGACGGGGGGCCTGGGGGTGGGGCGGCGGCCGACTCCAGCAGGAGGTCCAGGGTCGCGGCGTCCGGCCGGGCCTCCATGTCGCGTACGAGCAGGGCGGACAGGACGGGGCCGAGCGGCCCCGCGCGTCCGGGCGGCGGGATGTCCTGGTTGAGCACGGCCGCCAGCGTGGCCAGCGCCGTGCCCCTGCGCAGCGGGTGCCGCCCCTCCACGGCCACGTACATGAGCATGCCGAGCGACCACAGGTCGGAGCCCGGCTCTCCTTCGAGGCCGTTGATGCGCTCGGGCGCCATGTACTCGGGCGAGCCGATGAACGCCCCCGTGGCCGTCAGGGTCGTGGCCTCGCGTACGGCCGCGATGCCGAAGTCGGTGAGCACCGAGCGGCCGTCCTCGCGCAGCAGCACGTTGGCGGGTTTGACGTCGCGGTGCTGGATGCCGACGGCGTGTGCGGCCCGTAAGGCGGACAGCACCTCGCGTCCGAGGCGGGCCACCGCGTCCGGCGGCATGGGGCCGTGCTTGAGGCGGTCCTGCAAGGAGCCGCCGGGGACCAGTTCCATGACGATCCACGGGTAGTCGTGCTCCCCCGGGTCGACGATGTGGTGGATGGTGACCACGTGCGGGTGGTTCAGCCGGGCCAGGGCTCTGGCCTCGCGCAGCACCCTGGCGCGCAGCTCGCGGGCGGCGTCGGGGTCGCGCTCGTCCGTGAGGGGATCCGGCGGGCGCACCTCCTTGAGCGCGACCTCGCGGCGCAGGGCGATGTCGCGGGCCCGCCACACCAGGCCCATCCCCCCGCCCCCGAGCCGTTCCACCAGCTCGAAACGGCCGTCGATCACCTGTTCGCGCATGAGGAGCAGATTATCCCGCCGCTGTCAGGCGCTCGTGGCCAGCGCCTCCGCCCCGATGCCGTACTGGAAGGGCAGGCCCCGCGCGTACCGGGCGAGCTCGTCGAGCGCGAGGTCGGCGATGCGCCCCAGCTCGCCTCCGAGCGAGCCGGCGATGTGCGGCGTGAGCAGCACGTTCGGCAGGTCGTAGAGGGGCGAGTCGGCGGGTGGCACCTCGGGCTCGGTCACGTCGATCACCGCGTACAGCCGGCCGCTGGACAGCTCGGCGACGAGCGCGTCCTGGTCGACGAGCGCGCCCCGGGCGGTGTTGATGAGGGTCGCGCCGTCGCGCATCCGGGCCAGGCGGGAGGCGTTGACGAGGTGCCTGGTCTCGGGCAGCGAGGGCGCGTGCAGGCTGATCACGTCGCACCGGTCGAACAGCTCGTCCAGCTCGACGCGGGGCACGCCGAGGTCCTCCGTGAGGTAGGGGTCGGCGACGAGCACGTCGAGGTCGAACGGCCGCAGCAGCTCGATGACCCGCCGGCCGATCCAGGACGCGCCGACGATGCCGATCGTGCGCCGGTAGTTGCCGAACCCGGGGAAGAGGCCCTCGATGTCGAGGGACGTACGCCGCTCGCGGTAGAGCCCGGCGATGTCCAGCACCCGCTTGTTGGCGAACAGGATGGAGGCCAGGGTGTACTCGGCGACGGGTTCGGCGTTGGCGGCCGCCGCCGAGGAGACGAGGATGCCGCGCTCCCAGCAGGCGTCGGTGACGTGGTGTTTCACGCTGCCCGCCGCGTGCACGATCGCCCGCAGCCTGGGCGCCCTGGCGAGCACGTCGCCGGTGACCGGCGGGCACCACCAGCTCGTGCAGAGCACCTCGGCCTCGGCCAGCGCACCGGCCACGGCGGGGTCGTCGAAGTCGTCGGCCACCAGGTCGGGGTCGGTGTCGGCGACGGCGGTCAGCCGGTCGCGCGCCGGCCCGGCGAAGATCCGTCCCGCCACCTGCCGTCCCATGGCGAGCAGAGTTGTGGGCCGCACATCAGTCATGACGCTCCAGCTTCCCCGACGATGATCCGATCTTAACGTTTCCCCACAAGCCTCTCTTTTCGGTCATGAGCGGGTCGATGTCAAGCGTGCGCGGGCGGCCTCGATCCAGAGCCGCACGTTCGCCCGTTCACCGACCTCCAGCGCCTGCCGGTAGTGGGGTTCCGCCGGGCGCCCCAGGAACGCGGCCACGTCCCCGAGCACCTGTGCGGTGGGCCAGACGGCCAGGTAGCCGGTGCTCCCCACGGGTTCGGGCGCGAACGGCAGCAGCGCGTCGTAGGCGAGCTCCGCCCGTCTCCGGTCGCCGAGCGCGACACCGAGCAGGCCGCGTACGGCGGTCAGCAGGTGCCAGAAGTAGTCACGCCGCGCGGGAACCGGCTCGGCGGGCACCAGGGCGCGGGCCTCGTCCGCCCTGCCCGCGTGGCAGAGTGCGAGCGCGTACAACTCCAGCAGCTCTTCGCGCCACGGCCCCTCCGTCACGTACGGCTCCAGGCCGGGCAGGACGGGCGTGAGGTCGCCGCGCATCAGGTGCATGGCGTACCGGCTGAGCAGCAGCAGCCCCGCCTCGTGCTGCCACATGCCGAGCCGGCCCGCGAGCTCGGCGGCGGCGCGGTAGCGGGCGTCGGCCGTGTCGTAGTCGCCGCGCAGCGCGGCGCGCAGGCCGTCGTGGAAGCCGGTCACGGCGAGGGGCAGCGGCATGTCGTACCGCTCGGCCAGCCGCCTGGCCTCTTCGGCGTGCCGGTCGGAGACGGTGAGCTCGGCGCGGTTGATGGCGGCCTGCATGAGGACGAGATGGCCGAGGACCTCGACGGTCACGTCGGAGCCCGACAGGCGCAGCAGTTCGGCGCCGATCTCCGCGCGTTCCTCGTGGCCGCCGTACCGGAACGTCTGGTGCAGGCGGCCGTTGAGCGCGAGCACGAGCAGGCCGGGGTCGCCGAGGCGGCGGGCCATCGCGACGGCCTCCTGGGAGGCGAGGTAGCCGCGTTCGGCCGGCTCGCCCTCCAGCTCGAACGCCAGCGTGGTGAGCAGCCGGCAGCGGGTCGTGCCGTCGCCGGGCGGCAGCCGGGTCAGCGCCTGCTCGACGGCCTCGATGAGGGCGGTGTCGAGGGTGCCGTACTGGCGGCTGCTCCAGAACGTCGGCACCTCGAACGAGACGATCACCCGGGCGAGCAGGTCGGGGTCGTCCAGCGGCAGCGCGTCCCGGAGCGCGCGTTCCCTGTGGCCGCGGGCCGTGCCCAGCCGGCCGGTGTTGGCCAGGGCCGACACCAGGGACATGGTGAGCTCCAGGCGTTCGCGCGGGTCGACGGTGGCGTCGAGCGCCTGCTGCCAGAGCGCGGCGGCCTCGTGGTGGGCGAAACGGCGCTCGGCCTGCTCGGCGGCGAGCCTGGCGTAGCGGGCGGCCCTGGCCGGGTCGGCGGCGGAGGCGGCGTAGTGGTGGGCGAGCGCGGCCACGTCGCCGGGGTCGTGCTCCTCGATGGCCCTGGCCACGCGCAGGTGCAGGCGGGCCCTGCGGATGCGGGACAGATCGTCGTAGAGGGTGTCGCGGATGAGCACGTGGGCGAACCTCAGCCGTCCCGCCTCCGGTTCGGTCACCAGCCCGGTGACCAGCCCCGACTCGATGGCCGCCAGCACGGTCTCCTCGTCGGCGCCGCTGACGGCGCCCAGCACGTCGACGTCGCTCTCGCGGCCGATGACCGCGCTCTGCCGCAGGATGGTCCGGGCCTGCGCCGGAAGCCTGGCCACGCGGCGGCGCAGCACGTCGCGTACGCCGGCGGGCACCGCCACCACGCCCTCCGCGTCGAGCAGGCGCGCGGTCTCCCTGACGAAGAACGGGTTGCCGCCGGTGCGCTCGGCGATCTCGGCGACCGTGGCGGCGTCGGCGGGCCGGCCGCAGGTCAGCTCGATCAGCTCGCCCACCTCGGGCGCCGCGAGCCCGTCGAGCTTCACCCGGTACGGCTCGCGGGCGGCGATGGCGGCCAGCGCGTCGGCCAGGTGGTCGTTCGGCTCGGTGTGCCGGTAGCTGCCGGCGACCAGGACCGGCAGCCCGGCGGCCGCGCCGACCACGTGGGTGAGCATGGCCAGCGTCTCGGCGTCGGCCCTGTGCAGGTCGTCGAGCACGAGCAGCAGCGGCCGCCCGATCGCCGTGACGAACGCGCCGGCGGCCCGGTGCAGCCGGAACCTCGCCCCCGGCACGTCCCCGCGCACCGGGGTGTCGGACAGCAGCGGCGCGAGCGCCTCGGGGTCGCCGGGCGGGAAGCGGGCGGCGAGCTGACGCAGCAACTCGGCCCAGGCCCAGCCGGCGGGGGCGCCCTCGTGCTCGGGGCAGCGGCCCCACCCGACGGTCCAGCCCTGGCCCTCCAGCGTGTCGCGTACCTGCTCCATGAACGCCGTCTTGCCGGCGCCGGGCTCCCCGCTGACCAGGACGACGCCGCCGCGCATCGCGGTCACGGCGGCGAGTTCGGCGCGCCGGCCGACGTACGGCTGCGCGACCGCGGCGGGCCGGGAG
>NZ_SMLD01000320.1:0-4415 GCF_004352805.1 Nonomuraea mesophila | reverse complement strand
ACCCCCACCACGCCCCTTCCCCACGAAACCCCACGCGCTCCGCCACGACACGACCGCGTACGAAGAAAGTTGCGCGCACCGAAGGACCGGGCAGTGCGTGTGTGACACGTGACGTGAACCCGGCCGGGACAAACCGGTGTCACGTACACCTCCGAAGTCCGCTATCCTTCTGTCTGTCGCCGCGAAAGCGGAGGACACGGCAGGTTGCCCGAGTGGCCAAAGGGAGCGGTCTGTAAAACCGTCGGCTCAGCCTACGCAAGTTCGAACCTTGCACCTGCCACACCAGCGGGAAGAGGCCCGTCACCAGCGGAAACGCG
This sequence comes from Nonomuraea mesophila, assembly GCF_004352805.1. Lineage (NCBI taxonomy): Bacteria > Bacillati > Actinomycetota > Actinomycetes > Streptosporangiales > Streptosporangiaceae > Nonomuraea > Nonomuraea mesophila. The sequence continues at coordinate 4,098 of NZ_SMLD01000320.1, read as the reverse complement.
GTGACGGGCCTCTCGCTTTGTGTCCGGCCGTCTACGACGATCACCGGTCTCCTACGGCCTGTCGCGGCCAATACGCGGCCAAGTTCAGAGGGGGCCTCCCTAGCCCTGCTGCATCTTCGATGCCCGCTATAGGTGTCGAGGCATCGAGGGGCGTCTTCCGTCAGTGCAGACTGGTTGTCCCCACGGGAGTGGTGTACGAGTTTGACCTGGTCAGCTGGCGTGGTGCCGTGAAATGGTGACGGCCATCGCGTGACGCTTCAATGCTTGTCAAGCGGCCTGCGCGGGTGGGGGTGGGTGTTCGAGGGCGCGGTAGATCTTGCGGGCGAGGAAGCGCTTCAGGCGCCGGATGGCTTCGCGGCGGGTCTTGCCGTCACTGGTGCGTCTAGCCAGGTAGTTCTGGGTTTCGGGGTCGCAGCGTTCCAGAGTGAGAGCGATCTGGTGCAGCGCACGGTTCAGGGCCCGGTCACCGAAGGGATTGAGCCGGTGGCGGGTGTGTTTGCCGCTGCTGGCCTCGATCGGGCTGACACCGGCCAGGGCGGCGAAGGCTGCCTCGTTGCGGAAGCGGCCGGGACCGGACCAGGACACCCAGCATAGGGCGGCTGTGATGACGCCGATGCCGCGCATTTGCAGCAGGTGGCCGACAGGCTGTTCGACGAGTTCGGTCAGTTTGGCGTCGGCGGCGTGGACTTCGCTGGTGAGGTCACGGATGCGGCGGGTGCGCTCTTCGGCGTCGGTGACTGAGGAAGGGCGCAAGCGCAGGCAGGCGTCGATCAAGGCTTGGTGCTTCAGAGCGCGTATGCCGCAGCGGTTCTGACGCGGTCAGGAGCAGTGCCTTGAGCTGGTTGACGGCGCTGGAGCGTGCGCTGATGGCGCTTTCGCGGGTGACCAGCAGCATGCGCGTGGCCTCCCGCGGGCCGTCCGCGCGGGGAATGGCCCGCTGCTCGCGGCCAAGGGCTTCGCGAGTGGCGCCGTGGGCGTCGAGCGCGTCGCTCTTTCCGCTGCCACGCCGGCGGACGCGTCTGGGCCGATCGGACTCGATGACCTGCTGGCCGGTGGCGCGCAGGACACGGGCCAGGCCGGCGCCGTGGCTGCGGGTGCCCTCGATCGCCCAGACCATGTTCGGGCCTGGCGCGTGTTCGGTGGCCCAGCGGATCAGATGCGCATACCCAGCGGCGTCGGACTGGATGGCGCTGACGCAAAGGTTCGTGCGGAGGGCACTCCCGGGGGCTGAGCATCTCTTTTAGTCGAACCATGGAAGTTCGTTTTCATTGCACTCTACCCGCGATAGAGTCAGGCGTAGGTCGGCGCGGCTGAACGGAAGCCCAGAAATCAAAAGCGCACGCACATGCAAGTCCAGGGCTTCTATCAGAGGCGTGGGAACGCCGATGAAGGCTGGAATGTTCCAAGCATTGACGAGAATCTTGTCAAGCTCATTTGATTGAGCGGGAAAGATTGTATGAATGTCCCACGGTGGTACGTTTTTATGGATGGCGTACAAGGAACGCCCACCCCGACGCGTGGGCAGCCGCTTCCCGGCGAGCTCTAGAGCTCGAAGAGTCATCAGCTCCGATATAGCTATGAGCAAAGGACTAGGTTGGTCCACGGTATTCTTCTGCTGCATACCTTTTTCTCTGCCTTAGCTATTTTATCTTCATGCTGTAAATTGGATCGGGCTGTCCGAACTTAGGCTCCGGCTTCACCTTTCTTCCTCTCGGTCACACCTGCTTTCGGGCCTCACTCCAATACGGCTCCATCAATCCTCGTGGCATTTGCCGGTAATTGATCGTGTCGACTAGCCATGTAAGGAAGGCCGCCAGAGCGAAATCGCCGTGATCGTGATTCCAGCCGGTGGCAACTTGTCTACCAAGAAAGTGTCGGTAGCGAAAGCTCCCATTAGGATAATTTACGCACCAAGCGCTAGAGCTGCCTGCTGTGCTCTTGGGTTCTTTGAGGAGAAAGGCGGCGTCAATTAGCCGGCTGGGGAACCGGGACAAGGCTTCTGTGACTTTGCAGGCCGACATCCTGCTCTCGAAGCCCAATAATGCGAACGGCGGAGCTGCTGTGTATGCGAGCTGGTCTGGCATGTCGGCGGACATCTTGTTGCCGTTCTTGGTGATGCCTATCTTAACCCACTGATGTTGCAACTTTCTGAAACTGCTTGCCTTTTTGGCAACGTTTTTCAACGCGCCGCTATTTATCGCTGCCTTGACTTCTACTACGGCCGCGACTCCCTCAAAGAAGAAGGGTTGCGGGATCTCTTCGTCGAAAAATCTAGGATGATCGTCGAAAGCTATGATCACGTCTTGTTGGGTACACCTAGAACCGTTAGTGTCAATGATCTCGCCGTGGCCAACCCATAGCCCTCTCGGAAGAACGGACCGCAGCCAACTGCGAGTAGCAATCTCTAGTTGATTTCCCTTTGAGGTTGAGTCGCGAAGTGAGCCGCGACAGAGGTCCAGCTTCGACCGAAGGGCCCTCTCTTGCAGGGTGAGGATTTCACGAATTGGCACTAAGCCAGAATAGCAGGCGAACAGCGACTAGTTCAGTGGCTAGCGATAATGTGGCTATCTAAAACTGTAAGGTAGAAGATTTCCTGTTTGGTCTATTTTTCGGAGATGGGGCAAAAGTGATTCTGGGCAAGCGGGATTGTGTGTCATTGCATTTCCTGACAGGACGTCCTGGCCTAGGGAACGGGACTGTGGGCGAGTCTTCGAGTCGCCGGAGCGAGTGTTACCCGAACCTCCTGAGCGCTTCCTTACGTCCACTGTCTGCCCATGTATCGGCTCCTGTGGCATTCGCGCAGGTCGAGGGCTCACTGTGGCAGGTCCGGAAACCCGTCGGCTCGGCCTACGCAAGCTCGAAGCTTGCACCTGCCACACCAGAGGCGAGAGGCCCGTCACCAGCGGAAACGCTGTGATGGGCTTTTATTGTTGTGTCCGGCCGTCTACGACGGGGACGGCGACGGCGACCGGGTGCCGCCAGGTGGTGCGGGCGAGGGCGGACAGGAAGCGCCAGCCGTAGACGAGGAAGGTGATGATGGCGGGTGTCTTGAGCACGGCCGGTCGGAAGACGACGGCCGTATCGGGCGTGGTGGAGACGAGGTTGCGCGCCTCATCGCCAGGCAGCCGCTTGAACATAAGCTAGGAACCTCTCGTGATTGAGCAAGTCGTGGGAGAACCGAGGGGCCGCCGGAAGTTGCCGCTTCCAGCGGCCCCGCCTCATGTGTCAGGCCGCCGTATCGGTGGCGTCCTTGGCCGACTGTTCGGCGTGCAACTGCTCGCAGTCGGCCAGGTAGCGAGCGGCGGCGTTGAAGATGTCGCGGGCGAGGGTCAGATCGTCTTCGGTGACCGGGCCGGCCCCGGTGGTGGAGATGTGCACGTTCGCCTCATGAGAGGCGAAGTCCAGGTACGGGCGCGGGTTACTGAGCAGGATTCCGGCACGGATCTTGAGGCGCGGGGTGTGGAAGGAGACGCCGACGTGCGGCGCGGAGTCGGGTTGCATGGACAAGGTGACGTAGGTGTAGGGCCGGGGCTCGCTCACGCCGCCACCCCTTGCCGTCCGGGAGGCCGTAGAAGCTGCGCTCCAGGGAGCGGGCGAAGCGGTGGGCCGCGTGGGCGAGCTGGCGGGCGAACTCCAGGTCTTCCGCCGTCACGGGTCCGTTGGTGGTGACGAGCACGGAGGTGGCGCCGAAGTCGAGCGCCAGGACGGGCTCACGGCGCGGGAATGGATGGTTGAGGGTGCGGGCGGCGTGCCCGGTGGTCAGCCGAATCACGCTGTTGCGCGGGGTGCGGCGTCGGGTCATTTAGTACTCCAGCCGCACTTAGGGATCGATGAGTCTGCGCTGGCGTTGATAGTGGCAGCGGCGGGCGCGGGCTTGGTGACAGCGTCGCCAGTGTGACCAGCGCAGATAATGCTCGGCGGGATGGTGGCGTCGATGGAGACGGGTGTGGAGACGACGGATCTCGTTGACCGTGAGCGGGATCAGGTCGTGGGACTCGTCCCCGTCCGGGTCGGTGGGGTTTGCGGGCTCCGGCGGTGATTGTCCGCCCGTGGGCCCCCTGTGTGGGGGGCGGAGCGGTCGTCGAGTCGGACAGGAAC
>NZ_SMLD01000031.1:0-69465 GCF_004352805.1 Nonomuraea mesophila | reverse complement strand
GCGTCAGGAGGTGATCAGCCCGCCCGCGCCCACCCGCGCAACGCGCCGCGATAGGCCTCGGCCAGCCGAATGACGATCTCCCGGCGGGACAGGCCCGTCTCTCGCAGCAGGTCCTGGATCTCCCGCGGGTCGTACATGATGTTGTTGAGGAACAGGGCGTACTCGAGCATGTCGTCGGGGAGACCGAGGTCGTCGAGCAGCCCCCGCACCGGCCTGGCCCAGGCATCCCGCATGGCGACGATGATCTCGTTCCCGTTGTGCAGCCGCTTCAGGTAACCCTGCCGGGATCGAATCTGCACCAACGCCGGGCCGTACTCGTCGAGCAGGTCCATCCACTTGTCCACGACGGAATCGAACAGCGGTTGCCCTTCCGCCGTCGACGCCGCGCTGAAATCGCGGAGCTCTTCGACGACGCTGAGCACGTAGGCGGCGAGCACGTCGTCCACCGTGGAGTAGTAGCGGTAGGCGGTGGCCGGGCCGATCTCCGCGCGGGACGCGACGGCATGCATGGTGAGCTGGTCGGGTGCTTCCCGGGCAAGCTCGCCGACGGCCTCGAGAAGGCGCCGGCGGTTGCGGCGGGTGTCACTACGCAGCTTGTCCTCCCCACGTCGGGCGCCCTGCCGGCCGGTCACGGGCTACTCCACCCACATCCACGTGCAGGCGAAGGATATCCCTTGTGAGCGACTCGCGTCCGGCCGCCCGGACCTGCGCGGCACGAGGCGCCGCCCGCCCGGCCTCGTCAGCGTCGTCCGCCGCCGAGGTGGCGGACGATGCGGGTCAGCCCGGTCCGCAGATCGTCCTCCGAGGCCGCGAACGAGATCCGGACGTGGCCCTCCCCCGAGGGACCGTACTCGGCCCCGGCCCGAACCATCACCTTCCGCTCGGCGAGCTCGCGCGCGACCACCTCGGAGGGCCGGTCCGCGTCGTAGCGGAGGAACCCGTAGAACGCTCCCTCCGGTGGGACCAGGTGCAGGCCGGGAACGCCGGACAGGTGCGCGACCACGAGCTCGCGACGCTGCCGGTACCTTTCGGCCATGGCGTCCACGACGCTGCCCGGCAGATCGAGTGCGGCGAGTGCCGCGTGCTGGGCCGCCGTGTTCAACGAGCCGTTGTGGGTCCGGTGCACGTGGGCGGCCGCGTCCACCACCTCGCGCGGCCCGGTCAGGTACCCGACCCGCCAGCCGGTCATCGCGTACGTCTTGGAGAACGTCTGCACGTACACCGTACGGTCGCGCAGCGACTCGACCTCCAGCGCCGAGGTCAGCACATGCCCCGGGTAGACCAGCCGGTGGTACGCCTCATCGCTGACGACCAGGACACCTGAGCCGTCGAGAAGGTCCCCGAGGGCCTTGAGCTCCTGCTCGCGGTGGACGATACCGGTCGGGTTCGCGGGATTCGAGAAGATCACCATCGCGGCCCCGGGGAGGGCCGCGGCCAAGGCGTCGAGGTCCCAGTGCAGGTCAGGGGCGAGCGGAACGAAGTCCACGCTACCCCCGGCCAGCACGACCAGGTCGGCGTAGAGCGAGTAGGCGGGCTCGGGGATGACCACGCGGTCGCCGGGGCCGATCATCGCGAGTACGACGGCCGCCAGCGCGGCGGTGGCGCCGTGGGTGATCAGAATGTCGTCGGCGGTCCAGTTCCGGGCGGGGTGCGCGGGCAGTCGCGAGGCGAGCGCGGCGCGCAACTCCGGCAGGCCCTTCTGGTCGGCGTAGTGGGTGTGTCCCGCACGCAGGGCGGCCGCGGCGGCCTCGATCACCGGCGGCGGCGTCGGGAAGTCCGGTTCGCCCATGGCGAGGGAGACAGCGCCCGGCGGGGCCGGAGTCAGGGCCGGGCGCCGCGACTGACGGCGCAGGTCACTGATCCGGTAGGCGGGAGGCAGGCCGGCCAACGGGCCGGTCAACGAGCTGGTCAGCGGGCCGGCCGTCGGGCTGGTCAGCGGGTCGGTCAACGGGCTGGTCGTCGGGCCGGTCGTCGGGCCGGTCGTCGGGCCGGTCGTCGGGCCGGTCCGCGGGCCGGTCATTGGGTCACCGCCGGCCGGCCGGCGCGCGCGGCGAGGATGCGCCGCCGCAGCACCTCCTCCTTCTCGACGATCCCGGAGACCGCGTCCACGACCTCTCGCACGCGGTGGCGGGGGATGACGGCGACCCCGTCGGCGTCGCCGACGAGCACGTCACCGGCCGCCACCACCACGCCGCCGACCGCCACCGGTACACCGATGGCCCCGGGTCCGTCCTTGAAAGGTCCCGCGGGGGTGACCGCCCGTGCGTAGACGGTCAAGCCCATCGCCGACAGCGCCCGGACGTCGCGTACGGCGCCGTCGACCACCGCGCCGGTCACCCCGGCGTTCACCATGATCTCGCCGATGAGGTCGCCGACCAGCGCACGGGTCAGGTCTCCGCGCCCGTTGACGACCAGGACGTCGCCCGGCCGGGCTTCGTCGAGCGCCCGGTGGATGGCGAGGTTGTCACCCGACCGCACGTCCACGGTGAGGGCGTTTCCGACCAGCGTGGCGCGCTCGGTGACCAGCCGGATGCCGCCGTCCATGACGGTCATCCGCTGCAGCGCGTCACCGACGTTCGCGGCCGGCACCTCCCCCAGGCGGTGAGTCTCCTCCGCCACCACGCGATCCCAGCTCGGAGCGATGGACACGCTGTCCGTCGCCGCAGCAATGAACAAGATGGTTCTCCAATCTCAAATGAGATAGATTTATCAGTTGGAGCGATCGTAGCCCCTGCGGTGTCGACCTACAATGCCGCCGCGGCCCGGCCTGCGCGGCTGACCGCGTCGCCGGACGGCTCGACGAGCGTGGGCAGTCGGACGGAGCCCGACCCAGCCGCAGCCCTCGGGCGGCGGCGTCGCGCCCGGCACTGTCGACTCCCTGCCCGCCGTCCACCGACTGTCCGAAGATTCCCGTCCGGACGGCGGCCTGCCACCTGCTCACCCCGGAGCGCGTCCCCGACGTCATGGGCGGGGACGAGGATTACGATCGACACCGTTATGGTGGGAGAAGTCCTATGTGGAAACTCGGTGCTGTAATCGCGGGTGCAGCTTTCCTCGCGCTCGGATGCGGTATGAAGTCCGATGTGGTGTATCGGGCGAGTCCTGCTGCTCTCAGCGACGTACGCGGTATAGGCATTGTTCAGGCAGAGGCCAGTGACGAGGTCGGTTATGACGATGGCATCGTCGTAACGAATACGTTGGTCATGGATGTTGGAAGCGCGCGAGTGGAGGAGGCGGTCGACAGGTCCGCCAGTCTCCTCCAGCGGCGCGGGTGGGTGATAGTCGGCAAGAAGCACCCATGGATGGTGGCCATGGAATCTGCTCGCCGGCGAGCGCACTTAACGCTGAGTTCGTTCACTGCTGACCGTCTGGCGCGCCATCAGGGCATTCTGGAAGCGCTTGCGATCAAGTCCGCCACCACGGAATCTGCAGTAATAATCGAGGTGAATGTCTACCCAGGGGAGCAGTGACAGGCTGAGGATTCCGATTCAGAGCCAGGTCGCGATGTCGCGGCGGGCGACCACGAGCACCCAGCAGCCGGTGTCCTTCTGGCCCGCCGGCTCAATGAGCGAGTCGCTGCAGTTCGTTCAGATAGTCGGTCATCGCGTCGCGGTTGCGGATCAGGATGTCGATGCGCTCGGTGAGCCGGTCACGCTCTCGTTCCAGTACGGCCACCGTTTCCGGCAGGACGCCTTCGAAGACGATGGGGTCGCGGGGCGAGTCGAGGCAGGGCACGATCGCGAGGACCGCGGCCTTCGAACCCGTTCGCGACGTCGTCGAGGAGCACCTGCGCAGCGGCGCCGAGGTGGGGTTGTCGCTGGTCGTCGAGCGCGACGGTGACCGATTGCTGGATCTGTGGGGCGGCCACCGCGACGCGGCCCGGACACAACGGTGGGAGCGGCACGCACTCGGCCGATGAACACCACGGACCGTCCCGGGGGCTGGTACGCGCCGGCGAACCGCCGGCCGGGGGACATCGATCAGGACCAGGTCCCGCAGATCGAGGTCCCGAAGCGGAGCCCCGGCCGGCACCTGCGGCGGGCCCGCGGTGGTGCCGGCCCTGCTACGCATCAGCACATGACCCACGAGGACGACTTGGACCGCCGCCCCGGTGACGTGAGCTGGAAGACGACCTTGTGCGAGGTGCCCAGGTCCATGGTGACCTGCTTCTTCGAGCCGAAGTAGTCGCTCCGGCTGTAGGACGGCAGGCTCCTGGAGCCCTTTTCGACGACCTTGCCGTCGACGAGCCACCTGTAGGAGAACCGGGCTCCCATCTTGGTGGCCTCCAACCCCACGCCGAAGCTCACCGGGCCCGTGTAACAGGTGACACCCTTCTGGTTGATCCTGGACGCGCCGGCGACCCGTACGTAGGCGAGGGTGAACGAGGCGGCCTTGGCGCTCTTCTTGACCGCCTTGCCGGAGTGGGCGGCCATGGTGGGCAGGTCGAGATACGCCGTCGTAGAGGTGTTCCCGGCGAGGGCGCCCGCTGCCAGGCACGCGGCGGCCACGATGGAGATGACCGGGAGGCGTGGTTGCAGGCGGAAACGGGCTCGGGAAGCTTCCGGACGCAGGGGATCGACATTTGACATGAACCGAGTGACTCCCATGACGGCTGTACGGACCTCCCGCACACTAACGTGATCTTGGGACGGACCGCCACATCAGGGGCACTTTCGGCGCCCGACGAACGCCTCGCCGGGATCTTCTGGAAGTGAGGGACGACGCGGCGGGCGGCAAACGCCTGCGCGTCTTGAGCCGGACCCGCTTACCGCATCCCTCGTCTTCACCGAGGTCCTGGGCGGCAGAGGACTCCTCACCATCGCAGAAGGGCTCCTCTGCGACGGCACCTGTGCCCGTCCGTCCATGACCGGACGAGGAACCGCCATCGCAGTGGGATCGCTTGGTCGAAGACGGCTGTTGGCGCGGGGCAGGCTGACGCGGGCCCGGGACACCGCCACGGCGCGTGCCGGGACCGACGCGGGTGGCAAGATCCTCTACCGCGACGAGGACCAGGCAGTGGCCGAGCGCGTCCACGAGATCGCGGGCAAGCGGGGTCTGTCCCCGGCCCAGGTCGCCCTGGCCTGGGTCATGCGCAACCCGGCGGTGACCTCGCCCATCGTCGGGGTCACCAAGCCGGCCCAGCTGGCCGACGCGGTTGCCGCGGTGGACGTCGAACTCGACGAAGACGAGGCCGCCTACTTGGAGGAGCCCTACCAGCCGCACGAGGCCGCCTACCTGGAGGAGTCCTTCTACAAGCCGCACCCTGTGGCGGGCGCCCGGTAGTCCGGGCTGCCGCCGGACCTTCGCCGAGTCCTTGCGCAACCCGGTGGCCGGCCCGGCGGTGCTTGCTGTTCCTCGCCAGGAACCTGCGCGGCCAGCTCACCTGGTCTTTACGGCGTCACGATCGCGAACGCGGGATCCGGACCTTCCAGTACGGCGGTCAGACGGCGCAGGACGTTCATGTCACCCTCGTGCTCAATGCCGTCGGCCGACTGTCCGGTGAGCAGACCGAGTAGTTGCCGCTTGGTGAGCGTGAGCGTCAGGTCCACCCGCTGCGGCGGCGGATCGGCCTGGTGGATGAGTGCGCCGTTGGACAGCGTGGTGCGGTGGCGTTGGCTCAGATCCGTCAGCAGCCAGTCGATGGCCAGGCTCTCCTTCCACGCCTTGGGACCGTCGACGCGGATGGCCAGGGAGTCGAAGACCTGCTCGACGGTCAGGGCCGCGACCAATTCCGGGGAGGTGGTGTCGAGGTCGGCGGGGACGACGTCGCCGGTCAGCTCCAGCGCGCCGACCAGGTAGAAGTTGCGCCAGGTTCCGTTCTCGGCGCCGTGGCCGAGGCGGGTGTAGACCTCGGCGAGCATGCTGCGCGCCTGCCGGTCGTGCTCATCGGCGAAGACGGCGTGATTGAGCAGTGAGGCGGCGAACCGCAGATCGCCGTCGTCGATGTAGCGGCGGGCGAAAGCCAGGACGCCCTCGCGCCCGCCCATGCACTCGACGTAGCGGCGCGCCTGCTCGATGGGCGGATGCTCCCACAGATGGGCCGGGTTGCCGTCGAACCAACCCAGATAGCGCTGGTAGATGGCCTTGACGTTGTGGCTGACCGAACCGTAGTAGCCGTGGGTGTGCCAGGCCTGCTCCAGCGCGGGCGGCATCCGCATGGCCTCGGCGATCTCAGTGCCCGTCATGCCCTTGTTCAGCATGCGCATGGTCTGGTCGTGCATGTAGGCGTACATGTCGCGCTGCTGCGACAGGAAGCGGACGATCTTCTCGTGGCCCCAGGTGGGCCAGTGGTGCGAGGCGAACACGACGTCGGCCTGATCGGCGAACAGGGCGATCGCCTCGGTCAGATACCGCGACCAGACGCGCGCGTCCCGGACCAGAGCACCGCGCAGTGTGAGGATGTTGTGCTGGTTGTGCGTGGCGTTCTCGGCCATGCACAATGCCCGGCGGTCGGGGATGAGGAAGTTCATCTCCGCCGGCGCCTCGGTGCCCGGGGTGAGCTGGAAAACGATCCGTACCCCGTCGAGCGTCTCCTCCTGCCCGGTGCGCGTGATGTCCTTGCTCGGCGGGATGAGCGAGATGGTTCCGGTCGAGGTGGTCATGCCCAGCCCGGTCCCGATCTGCCCTTCCGGTGAGCGGGGCAGGGCCGGGCCGTACATGTAGGTGGCGCGGCGGTTCATCGCGGTGCCGGCGTAGACGTTCTCGGACACCGCGTGGTGCATGAACCCGGCCGGCGCCAGGATCGGCACGCTGCCGTCCGTGACGCCGCGCACCCCACCGAAGTGGTCGGCGTGAGAATGGGTGTAGATGACCGCGGTGACCGGACGGTCCCCTCGCTGGTCGCGATAGAGCCCCAGCCCTGCCGCGGCGCACTCGACAGACAGCAGCGGGTCGACCACAATGACGCCGCGCTCGCCCTCGATCAGGGTCATGTTCGACAGATCCAGGCCGCGCACCTGGTAAATGCCGTCGGACACCTCGTACAGGCCCTGCTTGACGCACAACTGCCCCTGCCGCCACAGGCTGGGATGCGCGGTGTCCGGGCACTCCTGCGCCAGGAAGCTGTAGGACTCGCTGTCCCACACGACACGGCCGTCGCTTCTGACTGTCGCGGGACTCAGCGCAGCCACGAATCCGCGGTCGGCGGCCTCGAAGTCCGCCTGGTCATCAAAGGGAAGGTCTGCCACAAATCTGGCCTTCCCGCTGGCGACCCCGACCTTCCACCATCAGCCGGTACGCTCACCCGCCCGTGACCGACTCTTTGACCGCCTCGCGAGATCGCCGGTGGTCGCGTTCACCTCCGCCGCGAATGCGACCCTCGGACACATCGCCAAGCAGGCGCTGGAACGACTCCAGCACGTGGATCTTTTCCGAGGAGATTGTTCATCCCCAGCCTGTGGACGACGCCACCTTCCAGAACGTTCGAGATCTGCTCGCCGGTCGTGGCAAGGCGGTGAAGGAGGATCCGGCCGAGCATCGGGTGCATCTGCGCACCACGAACCCGATCGAGAGCACCTTCGCCACGGTCAGGCACCGCACCAAGGTCACCAAGGGACGGGGCTCACGGGCCGCCGGCCTGGCCATGGCGTTCAAGTTGATCGAGTCCGACCAAGCCCGCCGGCGCGCCGTCAACGCACCCCACCTCGTCGCCCTCGTCCGCGCCGGAGCCACGTTCAAGAACGGCAGACTGTTGGAACGCCCCCACGAACAAGGCAGCCTGAACCGCTGGCCAGGCAGGAGAGGACGCATGATGATCGACAAGATCGCCTGGATCCACCTCAACGAAGGCAAAATCCTCAGCACCCGATCACGAGGCAAAGACGTCTACTACATCCCCGGTGGCAAACGTGAGCCCGGCGAGACCAACCTCGACACGCTGACCCGCGAGATCGACGAGGAACTCGCCATCACGATCCTGCCCGATACCGCCATACACCTGGGCACCTTCCACGCCCAGGCACACGGCCACGCCGATGGCGTCAGCGTCCAGATGACCTGCTACACCGCCCAACACCACGGCACCCCAACCCCCGCCAGCGAGATCGAAGAAGTCATCTGGCTGACCTACGCCGACCGCCACCGCGTATCCCCCGTCGACCAGATCATCTTCGACCACCTACACCAGACCGGCCAACTCCACTGAACAACTTGATCCATCCGAGCTGCCCGTTCGACGCACTTTCGGCATCAGCGCGATCATCTACTCAGATCCGCCCAAAGGGGAGCCATCGCCATCGCTATCTCACTATTGTCACCTGGAGAACGAACCACGCCGCGATGGTGAACGCAGGTCGACAATCGACGGGCCGGCCTCCCAACTGCGCCGGGATTGATGGAGACTCTGGGCCGTAGGTGCCTCGGGAGCGCTGGCGGATCTGCTGGATCAGGTCGGTCCGCCATACAGCCGATCCCGCCAGGCGTAGTAGCCGGATACCGAGACGTTTCGGGGGTGCCACCCGTCTGAGATTCACATGATCATCCGGATGGCCTCCGGAGCTTCCGAGTCGGAGCGAGCCTCGATGATCTGGCGTTCCTCCGCCGTGATCAGGTCGAGAAGGTCGAGGATGGCGAGGCATCTTCTCCTGGCGTCCGTGGCCTGCTCGATTTCGCCCAGATCCCGGTACGCCTGCCCGAGCCCCCACCAGTGCTCGGCTTCGAGAGGGGTTTCACGCGTGCCTGCCACGCCGTCGGCGTCCAGAGCCGCGCGATAACGCTTCACCGCGTCCGCGGGCGAGCCGGTCGAGCGATCGATGGAGGCGAGATGGCCGAGTGCTACCGCTACACCGGTCGCGTTCCCCACCTCTTCGGCGATGGCCAGGGACGCGGAGTGCGCCTCGACGGCCTCACCGAGACGGTCGGCCTTCTGATAGGTGGTACCGAGGTTGGTGAGCATGACGCCCTCGACGTAGCGGTTGCCCTGGCGCCGGACGAGCCCCAGTGCCTGGTGGAACAGACTGATGGACTGCTTCAACCGCCCGGCCTGGCGGTGGGAGAGGGCGAGCAGGTTGAGCTGGCTGGACTCGCTCCGGAGATCGCCCGCCTCCCGCGCCGCCGCCAGCGCGATCTCCGCGTGGTGGATGCTCAAGTCGAGGTTGCCGGTCCGGTTGTGCGCGCCGCCCAGACTGGCGTGGGCCGCTGCTCGATAGTGAGGATCGCCGGTGACGTCGCATGCCTCCACGGCCAGCCGTCCGACGACCAACTGTTCCCGGAACCGACCGCATGTGTCAAAGGGCGCGTACAAGTCGGCGGCGAGTGCGACCGTCAACTCGGGGCTGATGCCGGACGCCTGAGCGACGATCGCGGGCAGGTTGCGCGCCTCTGCGTCGACCCAGGCGCAGACGTCGTCCATGCTTTCGAGGGCCAGGCCGGGCAGTTTCGGCTCGGGCGCGAGCGACGGTCTCCGTCCGTGTGCAGCCACCTCTGTGGCCCTGCGGGCGGAAGCGAGGTACCAGTGCACCACCCGTTCTGCGGCCTGCTGTCGCTCCGGCTCGCTCTCCTCTTCCCGCACGCGTTCGCCGGCGAACAGCCGGAGCAGGTCGTGTGTGCCGTAGCGGCCGGGAACACGGGTCTCCATCAGCTGGGCGTCGGCGAGTCGGTCGAGCGTGGTCTCTGCCTCCCCCTCCTGCACGTCGGCGAGGGCCGCGGCGGCCGACACGCTGATGTCGGTGGTGTCGAGCAGACCTGCCAGGCGGAACATCCGCGCCGCCGAAGAATCCAGGTCGCGGTAGCTGGCCATGAAACTCGTACGGACCGCGCGGTCGTCCACCTCCAGCTCTGACAGCCGGTCCTGCTCGGCGGCGAGCCGGTCGGCCAGCGTACGTATCTTCCACGTGGGACGCGAGGTCAGGCGGGCGGCGGCGATGCGAATGGCCAGCGGCAGCCGACCGCACCGGCGTACGACCTCGGCCGACGCCTCGGGTTCAGCGTTCACCCTGGCAAGGCCGAGCAGGCGGCGCAGCAGCGCTCGCGCGTCGTCGTCCGGCAGCACTTCCAGCCGCTCGCACACGGCCGCGTCCAGGGTGGCGAGCAGCTTCCTGCTGGTGACCAGGACGCCGCAGTCCGGGTGGGCGGGCAACAGCAGCCGGACCTGGGCGGCGTCGACGGCGTTGTCGAGTACGAACAGCAGCCGCTTGCCCTTGGTGAGCGTCCGCAGCCGGACCGCTGCCTCGTGGGTGTCGATCGGCACGGCGGAGCCCTCGACGCCGAGCGAGCGCAGCATCCGGCTGAGCGCCTCAATGGGTTCGAGTGCCCTGACTCCGGGGGTGGAACCGCTCAGGTCGACGTAGAGCTGGCCATCGTCGTACTGGTCCGCCACCTGGTGGGCGACGTGGACGGCGAGGGCGGACTTGCCGATGCCGCCCGGCCCGGCGATGGCGCACACGGCCGCCGAACGGCGGCCGGCGGCCGTCAGAGCGGCGCGTAGCCGCGCGATCTCGTCCGACCGGCCGGTGAACGTCTCCACGTCGCCGGGCAACTCTGCCGGACCGGCGGACTGCTCGCCCGACACGGTGGGCTGCTCGGACCGCACCAGTATGGGGGCTCCACGGAGCATCTCCTGCTGCACCCGACGCAGTTCCGGCCCCGGCTCGATCCCGAGCTCGTCGACGAGGGCCTGCCTGGTCCGCTGATACGCCTCCAGGGCCTCACCTTGGCGGCCGGTGTGGTACAGCGCGAGCATGAGCTGTTCGGTGAAACGCTCGCGCATCGGGTGCTCGGCCACCAGCCCGCGTGCCGTGGCGATGACGTCGGTGTGCCTGCCGAGCGTGAGATCGGCGGCCAGCCGGTCGTGCAGCGCCGACAGCCGCAGCTCCTCCAGTCTGGCCGCCTCCTCGGCGAGCGGCGGGCAGTCGGTCAGGCCGGCGTACGCGTCGTCCCGCCACAGGCCCAGCCCCTGACCGAGCAGTGAACTCGCCCGCTCGAGATCGCCCCCGTCGGCCGCCTCCCTGCCCTGCGTCACGAACTCTTCGAAGCGGCTGGAGTCCAATTCGCCGGGGCGCACGGCGAGAAGGTATCCGTTGCCGCCCGATACGAGCCGCTCCTCCTGGCCGCCGGCTTCGAAAGCGCGCCGGAGCTTGTGCACGTAAACGCGGAGGTTCGCTCCCGATGACGAGGGAACCTCGCCGTGCCACCACAGCGCGTCGACCAGTTGGGACGGGGGAACGGGCTGGTTGGCCGAGCGGAGCAGTAATCCAAGAAGCATTCGCTGTTTGCGTGTGCCGATGTCGACACGCCCCGCGGGGGTCGTGACCTCCATGTGGCCGAGAACACTGAAGGCCATTCCGGGCATGGCGAAACACCTTTCGCAGCAACACGTCCGACCAGTTCGCATGGGTCTTGCGGCTCATACGCCCGGTCATACGCCTGGTCATGCGCCTGGCCGTACGCCGACATTAACACCCGTACGCAATGCTTGTCATCCATCAGGTCATCGGGCCGGCTAAACCGAAACGTGCAGCCGAAGTTTGAAACGCCATGGTCGTCATTCGATTGGAGAGTCTTCGAATGGACAGCAGCTGCGGTGCTCATCTGCCGGCGGCAACCGGATACGAGTCCGCCCGACGGTGACCGCTGGCCGGCGATCGGGGGATGCGTTTCCTGTGAGATGTTCTCCGCTCAATGTGTGCAACCGGCAAATCGCAGGACATGGAATCACCTAACGAGGTGTGATGGAATCGTTCTACGACGAAACATTCGCTCCGGTCTACAATCAGCTTTTTACAGGTTTCGCCAACCAGGTTTCCGGGCCGCTGCGCGCATATCATCAGGCGGCGACGGGGAGGGAGTCCGGAACCCTGCTCGACCTGTGCTGCGGAACCGGCCAACTGGGGCTGTCCTTCGCCTCGCACGGCTACCGGGTGATTGGTGTCGACCAGTCGCAAGCCATGATCGACCTCGCGCACGAGAACGCCCGTCACCGCGCCCTGGAAGAGCAGGTGCAATTCATCAGGGCGGACGTGGCGAAGTTCGAGATCACGGATACGGTGGACTTGGTGACCTGCACGTTCGACTCGTTCAACCATCTTCAGGGAATGCAGCAGTTGTCGGCGTGCTTTCGCCGCACACGTGAGGTCATCGCCGACGACGGCGTCTTCATCTTCGACGTTCACAGCATTTCAGGACTGCGCCAGCAGAACACGTTCTCCGTGCGCGAGACCGATGACCTCGTGCTGATCAGCAGAATCGGCTACGACCCGGACAGCGGTACGGCGATCGCGCGCATCTCCGGTTTCGACAGGGAAGACATGTCCGCGCCCTGGCGGCAATTCAGGCAGCACGCCACCATCCGTGCCTGGAGTGCGGAGGACATCATCGCCGAATTGCGCCAGGCCGGATTCGGTAGCGCCTGGCCGGCGAAACTCGACGCTCTCGGTGAATCGGTGAACGATCCGGACCAGGTGCCCCGGCTTTTCTTCGTCGCACGTCCTTGAAAATCCCGCCCACTGTCGTGGGCGACGCGGGAAAACGGGCGCCGCAATGCCATTTCATGCTGCCCGGGGGCGATTACTCGGTATGAAAGGAAAAAGGTCATGACCCCGCAGATCACCCAGAATGCCCAGCCGGTGGGTGCGACGGCGGAGGCTCCCCTTCGCGCCCTGACCGAAGAGGAGATCGCCACGTACGAACGCGACGGAGTCGTCCTGGTCCGGAACATCTTCCCGGAGCGCTGGGTGGCCCACGTGGCGGAGGCAATCGACGACATGGTCACCAGGCCCACGCCGTATGGCCGCCTGCTCTCGGACGCCGACCGGCGGATGTACAGCGACCTGTTCATGTGGAAGTACAGTGACGCCTTCCGCGACTTCGCCTACCAATCCCCGGCGGCCAGGATCGCCGCCCAGGTGATGCACACGGAGCGGGTCAACTTCCTCGGCGACCACATGTTCAGAAAGGACGCCGGCTGCGAGATCTTGACGAACTGGCACACGGACGAAATCGCCTGGCCGGTCGCGGGAAAGCAGGCCATGAACATCTGGCTGGCCTGTGACGAGGCCACGGCTCACAGTAGCGCCCTGCAGTTCATCCGCGGCTCGCACCTGTGGGAGTCCGCCCGCGCGACCCGCCTGTCCGGGACCATCGGTGACGACCGGGTCAAGGCCGCCCTTGAAAAGCTGGGCTGGAAGCCGTCGGAAGGGCTGGACCTTTCGCAGGTCGAGCAGCCCGTGACGATGCGGTCGGTCATCCGGGCCGCCTTCC
Organism: Nonomuraea mesophila; assembly: GCF_004352805.1. Lineage (NCBI taxonomy): Bacteria > Bacillati > Actinomycetota > Actinomycetes > Streptosporangiales > Streptosporangiaceae > Nonomuraea > Nonomuraea mesophila. The sequence continues at coordinate 56,271 of NZ_SMLD01000031.1, read as the reverse complement.
ACGGCGTCCATCGCCGACTGGAGGAGGAGATGTCGTGCGCGCCGCTGTCGAACGGCCAGACCGGATGGGTCTCGATCGAGGCCCATCGCGACGAGCTCCCGATCGTGAGCTGGGACGTGGAGCCAGGTGATGCGCTGATCTTCAGCCTGCGGACGCTGCACTACTCGACGGGGAACGCCAGCGAGACGGGAACCCGGCGCGCGCTCGCCACGCGTTGGCTGGGTGACGACGCCCGGTACGCCCCGACCATGGGCAACCTGCCCTTCTTCTGGAGGCATGGCCTGCGGCCGGGTGACAAGTTCAGCGGGCCGCTCTTCCCGCGAATCCTGCCCGGCGTGATTCCGGGCGAGGGCGCTGACCGGTTCGCGGGCCCGGAGGAGGCCGACCCGCAGGTCGCCTTTGAGGACCTGCAGGCCCGTGCCGAGTGGGAGAACGAGGCTTCGGCCTGACGCACGCGTCGACCCTCTGGGGCGATGCGGCCACGGACACCGGCACCCCCGTGCTAGCCGGTGCGTGTCGGTTGCATGAAAGAAAGTCCCGACAACAAAGGAGAAACACATGGATCAGGGCGCTCTCAGCACCAAGACGGAGATCGCGACCGAGGCCGCGCTGACCTCCTCCGAGGAGCAGCTTCTCGAGGAGTTCGGCACGTTGCTCTCGGCCGAGTACAACTACATGACGCTCTGACGCTGAGCCGGCGCGGGCGGCCTGTCCGCCGCCCGCGCCGGTCCGAGCCCCGTCCCTCTCCCTCCACCCTCGCGAGGACGTGCGAATGACATCGCCTTCACAGAAATCCGAAGCCGAGCCCGGCTCGGAGGCCGCCGGGCAGACAGGGCAGGAAAGCCTGAACGGGCAGGGAGGGCTGGGCGAGGTTTCGTACCGCAAGCTTCTGCGTAACGTCCCCTTCGTCCTGTTGTGGTTGACGCTGGCGCAGTCTGCGCTCGGCGACCAGTTCTTCAAGGTGGGTGTGCCTTGGCACACGACGCAGCAGTTCGGGGATGTGTTCGATGGCGCGCTCGTCGGGATGGCAATGGCCCTGCCGCTCACGATCTTCGGCCTGTGCAGCGGTGTCCTGGTCGACCGCTTCAACCGCTTCGGGCTCCTGCTCGGGGCCGACCTCGTGCGCATGACGATCACCGGCGCCATCGCGGCCTTCATGGCCGCCTCCATGCTGGACCTGCCGGGGTTGCTCGCCGGCGTCATCCTGCTGACCGTGCCGAGCACGCTCTACATGCCCGCTGTGCAGACCATCGTGCCTCGGCTGGCCGGGGGTCACGTGCCGACCATCGCGCGCATGGATGCGTTGCTGCTGGGCAGCGCAACGACGATGACGGTGCTCGGCCCTTCGATCACGGGCCTGGCGTTGACCGTTGTACCACTCTCGGCCCTGCTCGGGATCGACGCCGCCACCTTTGGGATCGCTGCTCTTTTGATCGTGGCCATTCGCGTGAAGGCCGGCGGCGAGGTGCTCCGCCCGACGGCCGCCAAGCCGTCGCGTTCGCTGAAGGGCATCCTGTCCGCCGTCCGCGAAGGGTTGCGGTTCATCATGACGGAACCGGCGCTACGGGCCCAGTTCCTTGTCTATCCAGCGCTCGACGGCGCCCAGTACAGCATCGTGTTCATCCTGCCCGGGTTCCTGCTTTCGTACGGGGACGGCGGGACCGTACTGTTCGGCGTGGCCGTGGCGGCGATCGGCATCGGCCGGGTCGTCGGGATGTTCACCGTCACCCACACTTTCCTGCTCCGCAGACGCGGGCTCGTCTTCGTCGGCAACTTCTTCGTCCAGGGACTGGCGATCCTCGTGATGTGCCTCGGGTCCGATGCGTGGCTGGCGCCGCCGGCCATGTTCTTCGTGGGGTTGCCCGCGGGCATGGCGACGGTGTCGATCAGCACGTACGTGCAGAGTGTCGTGCCAGAACAGATGCGGGGCCGGGTCTTCGCCTCGATCGCCTCGCTGAGCAGCGCCGCGATGCCGGTCGCGCCGCTCCTGTTCGGACTGGTGGCCACGTCGGCGTCGGCGAGCGTGTCCCTGATGTGCATCGCCGCGACGTTCATCCTCGGCTCCGTTTATTTGATGACCCAGCGCAAAGTACGGGAGGTGCTCTGATCATGGCGGCCGTTCCCGCGAGACCGACGTACTTCACGGTTTCCGGCGGCGCGGAACCCGAGGTGCCGGGCCTGCCGACCAGGTGGGACCTGTGGCTGCTCAGCCCGTACTTCGGTTTGCACCGCCCCGGTGCCTGTTCCCTGCACACGGCCGGCGTGCTCGAGGCGTACGACGACCTCGATCGCGACGCTCCCGCCTCCCCTCTCCAACTCCATACCCCTCGAGGATTTCGTAGGGCCATTGCCCGCGGCGCCGGGCGGCCCGACCTCGATCACGATGACCCGTGCGGACTACCGCGTGACCATTGGACCTCTGACTGGTCCCGCCTGGTGAACCTGTACGGAAACGTGCCAGAGCTGAGCGGCGAACAGCGCTTCCGGCTGGGAGTACTGTTGTGCGCGCTGGACCTGGACGCGGCGGCGCTGCGCATGCTCCCGTCGCCCGATGCCGCAAGCGTCACCACCGATCCCCTCGCGGCCAAGACGGCCATGAAACGCGGCCATGCCCTGTCGAGAGCGCGGCCGGGACCGGAGACGGAGAACGCCGATCGCCGGATCCTCGCGTCGATCGCCCGGTCCACCGCCCTGCCGGCCCGCATATGCCTGACCGCCACCCTCACGCTGCTCGTGAAGGCGGCACGGGGCAGGGCACCGGACCTGGACGCCGTCCAGGAACTGCGCGAGCTGTCGGCGACGCACGTCGGCGCGCTCGACCGGGACGACACTCCCATGGGCCTGCTGCTGCGCAGCACCTATTGGCGGGCGGTCAGCTACGAGCCGTTCCTGCGTGGCAACCACGCGCGTACCGCACACGAACTGGACGCGGCCGAGGAATTCGCCCGCCAGGGAGTGGAAGAACGTCCCGGCATGCTCTTGTTCCGCCAGAATTTGCACCCGCTGCTGGAGACCAGGAGCCGTGCCGCCCGTGAGCGCGGTGATCTGGACGTGGCCGTGGCGTACGCGACCGAGCTCACAGAACTCGACCCCTACGACGGCAAGGTGCACTACAACCTTGGCACGACCCGCCGGGCGTGCGGCGATCACGAAGGCGCGCTCACGGCCTTCCGTCACGCCGTGACACTTGGCCTGCCATACGCCCATCGTGCGCGCGTGGCCGTCGCACAGTGTCTGGAGGCGCTCGGCGACCTCCCGTCCGCACTCGCGGAGTACGTCGAGGCCGTAAGGGCCAATCCCGCCGACCACCGGGCGGCTGACGGGGCCAGGCGCCTGGCCTCCCGTACCGGGCGGCCGGAGGTCCTGGACTGGCATCACGGATGGCTTATGGCCTGGCGTCGGCGACTGGCCCAGGGGAACCCCCACGTTTCCGGGAGGAGCGCGTGACGGTGATCGACCTCGACCTCATCCCGACCGTGCACCCGGTCCGCGCGTACCTGGACCTCGGCGGTTCCGGGGGCGCCCTGCACAACCGCATCCTGGCCCACCTCGCCGCGGCGACGGCCGCGGGTGAGCAGGTCACGGCAGTATTCCAGAGCAACCCTGTCGCAGGGCTGCGCGAGCGGGTCGTGCGCGAGAGCAGGCTGGACGCGTACGCGGCGCGGACTCCTGAACGGCTGGTGGAGGAGCTGCGGAGCCCGCGCTGGCAGCGGCTGTGCGAGCGTCTGGCCGGCTGGGACGACCATCCCCCGCACCTCCGATCGCTGCTGGTGAACGTGCTCATCCGGCTGGGCTTCTACGGCGAGGCGGACAAACGCCTGCGCGATCTTCCGCTCGACAGGCCGCTCGACGACGTGGAGGTGTCGCTGGTCCTGCAGAGGGCCATCGCCGTCTACAAGAGTGACAGGGGGGCGGACGAGCGTGCTCTCGGCCTGCTCCGCCACGCCTACGAACAGGCCGTTTCACCGCGTTCCCGGCTCGTGGCGGCGATGGCGATCACGGTCCATCACGCACGGGTGGACCGCGACGCGCGGGCGGTAGGCCATTGGGCCGGCCGGGCGCTGACGGACCTGGCCGCGTTCGACGGGGCCGAGGGCGACGACGTGATCCTGCGCAGCGCGGCGCTGCGCGCGTGCAGCTTCGCGCCGTTCTTCGACCGTCGGCTCGATGAGGCGACCGAGATGCTCGCGCGGTGTGAGGAACTCGCGAGATCCGCGCCCGGCGATACCGTCGAACGCCGCCTGGCCAGAGACGAGAATCTGCGCGCGGTGCTGGAGACCCGCAGCAGGGAGGCGGCCGGTCGGGGTGAGACCGAGTTGTCCCTGCAACGCATGCACGACCTCATCGCGCTCGACCCCGCCGACAGCAGGGCGCACCGCGACCTCGGCTACGCCCTGTTCAAGCTGGAGCGCTTCGCGCAGGCGCTGGTCTCGTTCCGTACCGCGGCCCGGCTCGGATCCCCCTTCGCGGCGGTCTCATGGACGCTCGTGGCCCACTGCCACCTGCGCCTGGACGACACCGACGCGGCCCTGGACGCGCTGATGACCGCGATTGACATCGACCCGTGCTCCATCACCGCGCTGCGGGGCGTCCTGCGCGTCACCGAACGGCATGGTGACGGTCATTTGCGGGCCTGGGCGTGCGAGCGGCTGAACCGGCTGCCCGATCCACCGTCTCCCGACAGTTTCAGTATGTCGATCAAGGAAGAGAGCCATGTATAACGCCGGGCCATCAGTACTGTCCTGCGTCACCGACGGCGATCACCACCAGCATGCGGCCTGGGACAAACGGCGCACAGCCCTCACGTCCGTGACCAGGGCGCTGAGCGCGCGCCTGCCGGCCGGCGCCGGCGAACGCCTGATGCTGTCGATCACCCTGTTCGACCAGCTTTCCCCCGAGGGGCAGCGTGACGTCGTCAAGGCGCCGCTCTTCGGCTACTGGTGGCATCGCCTGTCCGTGCTCTATCGGGAGGCACGGTGGGAGCCGCTTGAGCGATGGTCCGCGCACCTGCCGCGCTTCCTCATACGCCCGCTGCTGACCGAGCGGATCCCCTTCAGCGGTGTCGTCCTCCCGGCCGGAGACGACGGCCACCTCTGGCTGCCGGGCATGTACTGGCGGATACGCGTGGACGCACCTACGGTCATCGCCTCCTCGCACGCCGGTCGCCTGGAACTGGCCGGCGGCGTCCGCGTCACCCGCCTGGCGTTGGCCGAGACACCTCCGGACGCCGAGCCCCTGGAACGGCTGCCCGGCGACATCCTGGTGTCGGGTGATGACCCGTGGGTCGCCGACTACCTCCACCGGGCCAACGCGAACAGCTCTGCCGAGGGCGGGCTGGGTGACGTGTCCGTGGCCAAGGCGTCCGAGGCGGTGTCCGACCTGGCCGACGCCATGGCCAGGGTCGACAGCGTGTGGCCGGAGATGGCGGGGGAGATCCGCGCCATCGTCCAGCAGATCGTCCCGATCCACAGCCAGGACACCATGGCCTTCAGCAACACGGCGCTGGACGGGCTGCTGTTCATCAGGACCGACCTGGCGGACCCTGTCGTGGCGACCGAGCGCCTGATCCACGAGACGAGCCACCTGCGGCTCAACGCCGTGTTCACGCTGAGCCCCTTCCACGACCACCCGCCGTCCGACCGGCTGCACTCGCCGTACAGGAAAACCCCCAGGCCCGTGGACGGCCTGGTGCACGGCGCGTTCGTCTTCGCCCGCATAGCGGAGTTTCATGATCGGGCGCGACGCGTGTCCGACAGCCCTGCCTGGTCACGGCGATTGCGCGAGGTCCTGGAACTGCAGGCGGAAGCGCTCGACCTGATCGACTCGTCGGTCCGGCTCACGCCGTTCGGCCGGGCGCAGTGTGATGACTTCCGCCGTTCCGCGGACACGATCACGTCCGCTCTCACTTCCGACCAGGAGATTGGACTATGACATGTCAGTGACGTCTCACACCACGACGGACCTGCTCGCGGTGAACGACTTCGAAGGCCGTGACCTCCTCGGCGCCTACCATGACCGGCTTGCCACCGGTGTGATGCGGGTGCTGCCGAAACTTCTCGACCGGGTCAGCGAGCGCGGTGCCGCGGGCATCGATCTGTGGTGGGAGATTTTCCACCAGCTGCCGGAGGAGACGCGGGCCTCGATCGTCGGCGGCCCGCTGTTCTCCAGCTGGTGGAGCAAGGTGCGCGCCGCCGTGGCGGCTCGCCGTACGGGTGAGCTCGAAGACCTCCTGGAGCATTTCGGGCGCTTCCTGTGTGTCGCGGCTATCCGCCAGAACACTCTCCCCGACCAGCCGGTACGCCTGCCGCTCCTCGGCCACGGTGAGCTCCGCCTCCCCGGTCACCCCGGGCATTTCACGCTCCCAGGAGAACCGGCGACACACGTGACCGTGACGCACGAGGGCTCCTCCATCCGGCTCACGGCTGGCGGCACCACCTCGGACGTGGCCACCGCGCCCTTCCTCGCCGGAGTCGGAGAGGCGTCGCTGTCCTTCCACCCGCACGTCGTGCTGCGCCACGGGACGGAGGTGGACGCCACCGATCCCTGGCTGACGCGCTTCATGGAGTCCCAGAACGCCAAGAGCGCCATCCCTGGCTACCCGCAGCGCGACCTGGCCCCCTTCGACCCGGTGGACACGGCCACCAGGGACGCCCTCGACCGCGCCGTGGACCTGCTCGACGATGTCTGTGACGCGTTCGCCTCCGAGTTCCGCCGGTACATCGCCCTCGTGGTCCCCATACGCAGCAACCTGGTCTCGACCTTCACCGACACGGGCTTCTTCGGTGCGCTGTTCATGAGCGAGCACATCGCGCCGTTCTCCGACCCCCTGATCACCGCCGAACACATCCTGCACGAGACCAGCCATCACCGCCTAACCCTCCTCCTGGAGCAGGATCCGGTCATGGCGCAGGCAGATGAGGGCCTGGTCGACTCGCCGTGGCGTGAGGATCCCCGTCCCATGCACCAGATTCTGCACGGCACGTTCGTGTTCGCCAGGATCGCCCAGTTTCACCGGCGGTTAGCCGATCATGACGAGCGCGCCGCCCGCCGCTACCAGGTAGTGCTCGGCGACCTCAGGAAGGGGATCGACCTCCTGCTCGCCCGGACGACACCGACATCGCGTGGCGAGCGGCTTTACAGCGAGATGTGCAGGATCGCCGCAGCGTAGGAGGGCGTACGCGATCATGACAACAGGGAATACGACCGCGTGGCGGCTCCGAGGACGCGTGCAACTGCTGCCGATGCCGGAGTCGCTGGTCCTGCGCCTGGGCCAGAGGACGCTCCGCATCGCCCCGTTCGCCGAGCGGGAAGAGCAGATCATGCACCTGCTGGCCGAAGGCGTCACGGACGGTGAACACCGGCTGTCCGGTGACGGTGGCCGGGCACAGGAGATATTCAACCTGTGCCGGGACGCGGGATTTCTCGAGACCGCTCCGAGCGACACCGGTCTCACTGACGCCGACCTGGCGCGGTACGACCGCACCCTGCACTACTTCTCCGAGTTCGAAACGGCCTGCGGGCCCTCACGCCACGAGCGCCTGCGGGGCCTCCTCGGCGCCCGCGTCGTCGTCGTCGGCTCCGGCGGTATGGGCAGCTGGCTTCTGTACGGCCTGGCCTGCTGCGGCGTGGGTGAACTGGTCGTCGTCGATCCGGATGTGGTGGAGGCGTCCAATCTCAACCGATCGATCCTGTTCGACGAGGCGGACATCGGCCGGCCGAAGGTGGAGGCTGCGCAGGAACGGCTGCGCCGGTTCGCCCCTCGCTGCCGGGTCCGTCCCGTACAGGCCACCGTCACGGACGCGGGCTCGATCGCCGGGCTGGTCGCGGAGGCGGACCTTGTCGTCGGCGCCGCCGACCAACCAGTATGGCTCATCCGGCAGTGGCTCGCCGAGGCCTGCCGCGCGGCGGGCCGGCCGCTCCTGCACCCCAGCGGCCTGCGGGTTGGCCCCTTCTACCTACCAGGTCAGAGCGCCTGCCCCATGTGCGAATGGGCCGTGCAGGCCGAGGCCAGCCCCGACTTCCCCTCCGTCGTGGAACGGCTGCGGCGTCTGCCCCGGGGCACCTCCGGCAGCCTCGCGCCGTGGGCCAGCGTGACGGCCAGTGTGGCGACCATGGAAGTCCTCCGCTATCTGGGCCGGCTCGGCCCGCCCGTCACCGTGAACGCCTTGTGGGAGTGGAGGCCGGACAGCACCTCCGCCATCCGGCCGCTGCGGCCGCACCCCGGCTGCCCCGTCTGCGGTGGTGAAGGCCGTGACGGCACTGGTCAGGAGGACTTGTGAGTGCCGCGCAATCACGGGGGTTCACGCTCCAGGCCGCCCGCGCCCTACCCGCCGGAACTGTCGCGCTCTACACGCATGCGGCCACCGGCCTGCGGCACGTCCACGTGAACACCCCGGCCGACGGTTTCGCGGTGGCACTGGCCTTCGCCACGCCAACCGATGAACACGCCGGTGTGCCGCACATGCTGGAGCACTGGATGGGCTGCGGCTCGCGCGACCACCCCGACCGGCACCTGTTCCCGTCGCTGCTGGCCGCGGGAAACGTCTCCTTCCTCAACGCGTTCACCGGCCCTGATCACCTGTGCCTGATGGCCGCCACGCCGTCGCGGGAGATGGCCGGAGTCCTGGCCTCCGTACTGACGGACAGCGCCTTCCGCCCTCTCCTCGACGACCACGCGTTCGCCGAGGAGGCGATCTCGGTCGATGGCGGGGCGGTGAGGGGTGTCGTCTGGGCTGAGGCGAACGCGCGGGCCGGCGATCCTCGTCCGACCACGGTGGACGCCGCGGCCCGCGTCCTGTACGCGCCTGCCGCTTTCCGAGCGCTGCGCGCCCAGGGCAACGATCCTCATGAACTCCTCCAAGTCAGAGCGGAGGACGCCCGCCGCTACCACGCCGCGTACATCCGGCCGGAGCGGGCCTGGCTCCTCACCGTGGGTTCGATCTCCGCATCGTGCTTCCACCGAACTGTGATCCTCGATCGGCCCGCGAACTCGGGCCCGCTCCCGCCCGCCGTGCCCCCGGTACCCGAGCTGGCGCCCCGGATCCGCCGCAGAGACACGGGCACGGCCCCGCACGCCGTGGTGGCCGTGCCGCTGGAGCGGACGGCGGACGAGGGTTCTGTCATGCGGGCCCAGATCCTCGCCCAGACGATGATCCGCGACGACCGCTCGGACCTGCGCGGCGTGTTCGCCCGTCACGGCGGGGTCGGCATCTCGCCCGCCACCGGCGTGCACACGCACTACCCGCACACCATCTTGACGGCTGGCGCGATCTGCCCTCAGAGAATGGAGCCCATGCCGGTCCTGTCCGACCTCGCAGAGGTCCTGGCAGGGTCGCCCTTCGGCCCGGACGCGATTCGCGCGACGGCCCGCGCTGTCCTGCTTGACCTGCGGGACAGAAGCGGCAGGACGAGCCCGCCGGAGCCGTGGGAGGTACGACTAGTACTCGACGCGGTGGGCCCGATCGTCCACGGCGCGGACGTTCTCGGCGCGGTCGACAGAGAACGCCACGTCCAAGAGGTGATCGACGACCCCGACCGGGTTCTCGCGCTCCTGCCCGGTGACGCGTCACGCTTCGCTCGCCTGACTCCCGCCGGCCACACGAGCCCACCCGCGCCCCGCCACACGAGCTCGCCCGCGACCGGCCGTGCGAGCCTGCCCGCGCCCCGCCACACGAGCCTGCCCGCGACCGGCCGTGCGAGTCCGCCTGAGCCAGACTGGGCGACCCCGTCCGCGCGCGCCCGGGCGACGGCCGGGGCCTCCTTGACACGGCTGCTGACGATGGTAACCGAGGCGCCGGCACCGTGCGGGCCAAGCCGCGTTGACGACGAGCTTGACGTGTGGAACTGGCGGACAGACACCCAGGGCGTCGACCACGCCGTGATTGACATCGTGCTCAACGGGCTGCCGGACACCATGCTCCCGACGGTGAAGAGCGTCGGTGCCCTGTTCGCGGCACAGCGCTGGCGTAGTGTGGTCGAACCAGTCGTGCGCGCGGCGGGCGGTGACGTGGACCGGTACGACGCGCGGTTGCGCATCACCGTCACCCACCACGCGGAAGACGCCTCGGACGTCCGCGCGTGGGTGCGGCAACGGCTGTCGTACTTGGAGAACGCCCCCGATCAGGCAGTCCAGGCATGTCAACGGGCAGGGCGGCGGGCCGGCGGGCCGGCGGCGGCGCGGCGCCCGCACGACGCGGCCGTGGCTCAGGTGTCGGGCTCGGCCGCCGCGCTATACCTGGTCCGCCACGCGCCCGCCGCCGTTGATCAGGACACCGTCGCGGAACTGCTGAGATACCTGGCGACGCAGCCCCGTACGATCGTCATCACCGGTGACCTGACCGGACCGGACGAGAGGGAAGCGTGGAGGGAACTCGGCACCACCTGCCGCGCCCTGCCGCCGGACCGGCTCGATCCGCTGAAACCAGACGACACCGTAGTGATGGCTCCGGGCGGCGCGGTGCTCGCCTTTGAAGGAGCGGAGGCCGTGCAGCGCGGATCCGCGGCGGAGATCGTCACCGCCTGCCTTCTCCGCCGCCGCCTCTACGGCACCGTTCGGGCCCTCGGCGCGCACGGGAGCCGCGTCGAACCGATCTGGTGGCTCGGCGCCATGACGATCGCGTACGTGGGCACCCCAGACGCGCACCGCGCGCTCGCCCAGGTGATGGACGCCGTCAAATGCGCGGCTGAACCCAGCGGGTCCGAGATAAGCGCCGCGAGATCCGCGGCGTGCAACGCACTAGTACGCACCCCGCCCCTGGCCACCAGGGCGGCCGACGCCTTGGCGGACGACGAAAGCCGCGCGGCGCTCGCGACCGGCATCGACGCGGTGGGCACAGGCGAGGTCCGCGCCTGCCTGACCCGCTGGTCGGCGAGCCGGCCCGCGATCGTCATCGGGGCGCCGGGTGGCCAGGCCAAGGAACCCTCGGAGAGCAGATGATCCTGACCGAAAGACTTCCGCGTGTAGGAAAACGCGTTCGGTACCGCCCTGCTGGACGACCTGCGGGATCAGATGGCAGGGCTGACCGGTCGCGCGCTGATCAAGGTCAGTCCCGACGCCGTCCATCGCGGGGGACCAGGGCTTACCTGGCATCGCCGGCTCATCTCCTACGCCAGATCGCAGACAGGTTCGCCTCATGACCAGCGCTCTCGAGATGGGGGCGGCGGGCCGGGGGAGCTGTCCCAGTGAGGCGGTCAAATCCGCCTTCTCTCGCCTACCCAGCGGGGTCTGCGTGGTGACAGCGAAAGCCGGGGGTGCTCTGGCCGGGATGACGATGACCTCGATCACCCCGCTCACCTTGTCCCCTCCGCGATTAGCCCTATGCTTCGGCGACGGCTCGGGGACGTTCGCAGTCATCAGGTCAGGCGCCCGTTTCGCGGTGAACGTGCTCACGTCCGACCAGCGGGAGACGGCGAGCACGTTCGCGGGCACGGGACGGGAGAAGTTCGAAGATGCGGAGCTGGCCGAGGTGGAGGGCTGTCCGGTGCTGGCCCACGCCCACGCCGTTTTTCTGTGCACATTGGAGAACCACATGCGGGTGGGGGACCACACCATCGTGGTCGCCCTCGTGCAGGTCGCGCTCGGCGGCAATGGCGAGCCGCTGCTCCGTCACAACCGGCGTTACGGCACCTTCCTGGCCGGCCGCTGATCGGAGGCAGGCGGGACATCCCGCATATAAGGCAGATCGTGGCAGCGATCGAAACCGCCGTCCGTGTGATTTTGCTGGTGAGTAGCAGCAGCGTTTGTCGGTCAGTTTGGGCAGCACTCGGGGGCTGATCGGGTTTGGAATGTCGGTGAGAAGTAGCAGCACCCCGGAGGCTCGACGGCGACCCGAGCAAGCCATAGTGCCGGGCCCGCCCAGTCGGGCGCGGCGGCGTCTTCCCAGCCGGTGCGGACGGCGTCCGAGGCGGGGGATGAGCCCTAGGTCGGGGGATGAGGCGAGCTGCTGGGCGAACCCTTCGGAGGAGCCCGGCCAGCGACCCTCCTCGACCAAAGCGGCCGGCGGGCGCCTGTTCGGGGGCGGGTTGGTGAAGAGCGGTCAGGAAGACGGCCCGCCCGTTTTTCTTCCCGGTTCAGTCGTGGGGGAAGCAGACTCTGGAGTGAAGGCGAAGGGGGCGGCCGGGTGGGAGAGGCGGTTTCAGCAACTCGTCCACTGGGACGCCGGTCCAGTCGATGGACGTGGTCTCGGGGTTCTCGTGGAGACGAGCGTTCAGGTCGTACTTGGCAATGGGGTGGCCGGGGCGGTGGATGTGCAGGGTCAGCTCCGCACCCTCATCGTCCAGGTCTTCACCGGTCAGGCAGTCGGATCGGGAGCCGGTGTTGGGGCCGGGGCCGAGGGCGGCGGCCAGGTGCGTGCGAACGTCGGCGACGGAGGTGAACAGGACGAGGGCGTCCTCCCATTCGTTGTTGTTGATCCAGTAGGCGCTGCGCAGTAGCGCGAAGGCGTGGCGGGGGTGGCTCGTCTCGCTCTGAGGCCCTTCAGCGGGCGGAGCATGAAGGTAGGAGAGGGCGGAACGGGCGCAATGGTCGTCGGGTGCGCGGTGTAGGGCTTCCTGGTAGGCGGCGATTGCGGCGTTCTGGTCGCCCGTCCAGGTGAGGGCATGACCCAGGTAGAGCGGCATGAGGGCGTCGTGGGGGTCCGCAGTAAGGGCCGCCTGTGCGGTAAGGACGGCTTCCTCGGCGAGCGGACGGCTCACGCCTTTGCTGTCATGCATTCCCAACCCGTTGAGCAGCGTTCCGTCGTCATCGTCGAAATCGCAGCACACGTCCGACAGCACCACCTGCCGAAGGGCGAAGGTCGAGGCCACCGCACGCAGGATCGCAAGAGTGGCGGCAGTCTCGGCGTCTTCGTGCGGTCCCTGCTCGGCCTGGTCGCAGTGGTGGCGAGCCTGGGCGATCAGACCAGGGACCGCCTGTTCGCCGCTGAACTGCCGAAGCAGGAACTCGCATTCGGCGAGCGACCGGCCGGCCTGCAGCAGGTGGATGCGCGGATCTTGTGCGGGCATGGGACGAATTCTGCCATCGAGAGTCGTAGCGATTCCCGGTGAACGCTACGACTCGGTGTCCTGGTCATCGGGCTGCCCCACTGAAACCAGGCACTTAAGGCTTTCAGATCAGGAGGCCCAGGGTTTCGGGCGCTTCCCAGGCCGTCAGCTGCCGCTCAGGGTCGGTTTCCTCCTGCGCGTACTGGTTGATCAGTTCGACGAGGGCTTGCCGGTCCTGCTTGGGGAGGTCCTGCAGGAGAGTGATCAACGGCTGGAGCATCTTCATCGTGGCCTCCGGCGCGATGGCATCGTCTTCACTGAGATCAAGCCCGATAACGATCTCCATGAGGGCCGTGGCGCGGGTGCGTTTCGAGCGTGGTCATGGTGGGTTCCTGGCTGGTTGTGGGCGCTTCCTCGACGCTGCGACGATCGCCGCGGCTCGTCCCGCGTCAAGATCGTTCGCCCTCGGCTTCGCCTGCGGGCGCTGCGTCTTGACCCGCTCCTCCTAGCGGCAGGGCCAGGCGTTGTCGAGGAAGAGTCAGGAAAGGGTCAGCCGGTGGCCTTGCCCGCGACGGTGGCGGCGGTGGCCTGGGCGCGGGTCTGGGCCAGCCGGTAGGACTCGGTGCCGGTCTCGATGATGTTGCCGCCGTAGGTCAGGCGATCGACGATGGCCGCGCAGAGCCGCGGCTCGGTGAATGTCTTAGTCCATCCCGAAAACGACTCATTTGAGGCGATCGCGACACTGTTGGTCTCCTCCCTTTCGGTGAGAACCTGGAACAGCAGTTCGGCTCCGTGACGATCAAGCTCCATGTAGCCCAGCTCATCACTACAAAGCAGATCGACGCGGCCGTAGCGGGCAATGGTCTTGGTCAGCACCTTCTCATCGGCGGCCTCGACCAGCTCGTTGACCAGCTTGGCGGCAAGCGTGTACTTGACCTCGAACCCGGCCAACGCGGCCTCGGTGCCCAGCGCGATGAGCAGGTGCGACTTGCCCGTCCCGGAGTCGCCGATCAAACACCGCGGCAGGTGCTTGCGCACCCAATCGCAGGTCGCCAGAGAGTGGATGACGGCCGGGTCGACGTTGGGGTTGACCTCGAAATCGAACTCCCGCAGTGACTTCTGCCTCGGAAAGCTCGCCGCCTTGATCCGCCGCTCCGACGCTTTGCGAGCCCGGTAATCACATTCGGCCATCAGCAACTCGGCCAGGAAACCGAGATAGCTCATCTGATCGCGCGGGGCAGCAGCGGCCAGCTCGACGAACTGGGAGCGGATGGCCGGCAGCCGCAACCGCTGACAGGTTTGGTAGATCGAGGCTTCGGCCGCTTCCTAGGTCAGGGCACGGCGGTGAAAGGTGGTCATGGCAGCTCTCCCTCGGATGCGGGCCGGCCGCCCGGGCCGACGGCAGCGGCCGGGTATCGGGCGGCAGCTGGGCCAGCCGCCGGGTGGTCAGCGACACCACCGCAGGCTCATCCAGCCAGGCCAGCCGTTCCGGCCGGGGCGGCGGCGGACCTGGCTCCGGACTGTCGTCGGCCTGAGCGATCTTGCGGGCCTCCAGCGCGACGGCATCGGCGGTCAGCGCGCCCACTTTCAACGCGGCCTCCATCCCCGCCACCACGTGCCGATACTTTCATGCCCGGCCGGGATCTGGAATCAGGTGACGCGGTGTTCCAGGTAGTACTTGGCCTGCCGGACCTCGTCTTGCACGTCGTTGATCAGCCAGCGGCGCAGGAGTGGTTCCGCGATCCAGCGGATCCAGGGGCGGAAGTGAAAGCGCAACGTCCTGACCAGTTCGGTCCCGCCCTGGGTCGGGGTGCACACGAAGCTGGCGTCGAAGTCCGACAACAGCCGTGTCAAGCGGTTGGCCGGCGGTGGGGCCAGGACGATGTCGACCCGACGCCCGGGCGTAAGCTGCATTCGGGACACCGCGGGGGGAGCCGGCAGACCGGCCAGCCCAGGGCGGAAGCCGAATTCGCAGACGTTGTCATTGCGGTGGACCCATGTCACCGGTCGGATCTTGCGATCCACTTCGGCGTACTTCTCCGGGTCCATGACGAAGGACAGCAGGTCATCGGGGGCACAGTTGATGGTTTCCGTGACTTGCGCGATCAGCATGACTTCTCACTGTTCAGTGTGCGGGCGCGTCGCCGTAGGGGACGGTCATCAATTCCAGATTGTGGCCGTCGGGATCGACGAAGTACACACCACGACCGCCGAAGTCGTGGTTGATCTCGTTCGGCTGCTCGTGGAACGGGTCGGCGTAGTAGGCGATCTCGGCCTCGCGGATGCGCGCGAAGGCGGAGTCGAAGTGCTCGTCACTGATCAGGAACGCGTAGTGCTGGGGCTGGATCTCGTTCTCCCCGACGTCCACGTAGTCCAGGGTGACCCCGTTGGTCAGCCTTAGTGGCAGGAACGGGCCCCAGGAAGCGCCGACGGGCAGGTCCAGAATTCTCGCCAAGAACGCAGCTGATACGCCCTTGTCGCGGGCGTGCACGATGGTGTGGTTCAACTCGACGCTCATGCTCGTCCTTTCACTCCACAGTTGTTCGGATGCCAGGCCTACTGGATGTCGACGTCGCGTTCACCCACGGGCCTTATATAAACCGACTGCTGGTTTATCATACGGCATATGGCGGGCCGCGCCACAACCTCCCCACGCACGGGACAGAACACGAAGGCGGCCTCAGTACGTCGACGACCACGCTTCTCCACACGGCTTCCCAAACCTGATCAATCTGGGCTTGGGCGTCGAGACAGCGCGAGTGAGGAGAACTGGGTGTCATGTGTCGAAGGTGGCGAGCCAACCCGTAAGAATTGCGTTGTCCATCAACTGCAGGGATCCGGCCGGGGCACCTAGGGCGCGTTCAAGCACGTCACTGTAGGCGGCGAAGGTGCGCTCGATCTCCTGCCCGCCCGCTCCTTCCAGCATCATGAGGCCACCGATCTCGGTGAGGTCCTGAATCAGGGTGAGGACCACGAGGCCGGCCCGGTCGGGATAGGGCGTGCTGAACACGCCCTCCGCTACCCCGCTGCGCACGATGTCATCGAGGAGCGGGGCGAATCTGGCCGTGCCCGCCATCCGGGACTTCTGCCGTACCACGGCGTTGTCGTCGGAATACATCACCGGCAGGACCGAGGCGAGGAACTGCTGGTCCTCACCTTTCACCCGATCGAACGCTGACAGAAGTCGCTGGAGCCGCCGCAACGCCGGTCCTTCGGCCGCGGCGTCCGTCAGCACCTGCTCCCAGCGCGTCATCATTCGCTCCACCAACGCTTCGAGCAGCGCAGGCTTGGAGTCGAAGTAGTGATACAGGGCTCCCTTGGAGATGCCGAGGCCGTTCAGCACGTCCTGGATGGTCATCTGCTGGTAGCCCTTGGTGCATACCAGACGATGGGCCTCGTGGAGTATGGCCTCACGCCGCGCGGCGTAGTCCTCTTCGTTGACTGTACGTGCCACGTCACCCTCCATCAGCGAACCGACTGCCGGTTGATTTTACGCGGCGTCTGATCGGCGACGGTTGCCGTCCACCGGTCACCTCCACTAAACATAGACCGACCGAAGGTTTATTTTTAGGTGAGATTGCCGCCTTGACGACGCGGCTCTCGAGGCAGGAGACGATTCGATGAGGCCTGAGGGGACGGCCACCACGTTGCCCACGGCACGTACCGATCCTTTCGATCCGCCCGACGGGCTCGGCGGGCTGCGCCCGTTGACCAGGCTCGAGTACCCGGACGGGCACCTCGGCTGGCTGGCCGTCGGCTACACAGCGGTGCGTGCGGTGCTGTCCGACCCGCGCTTCAGCACCCGGCCCGAGCTGAAACACGAGCCCGTGACCTCAGGGCTTGGTCAGCTGGGAGCAGGTCTGGCACAGCCGGGAATGTTCGTGCACATGGACCCGCCGCGGCACACCCGCTATCGGCGGCTGCTCACCGGGCAGTTCACGCTCGCGCGGATGCGCCGGTTGCAGCCCAGGATAGAAAAGCTCACCGAAGAGCAGCTCGACGTGCTGGCGCGGCACGGATCTCCGGCGGACCTCGTAATCGGGTTCGCGGTGCCGATCCCGTCACTGGTCATCTGCGAGTTGCTCGGCGTGCCGTACGCCGATCGCGAGCGGTTCCAGCGCGACTCGGCGATCATGATGCGTGGCACGTCGGCAAGCGAGGACGTGATAAGCGCCTACACCTCCATGTACGCCTTCCTCGGCGAACTTCTCACCGCCAAGCGCGCTGCGCCGACCGGCGACCTGATCAGCGACCTGCTGGCCACTGAGGAACTGACCGACGAAGAGCTGATCAACCTCTGTCTGCTGCTCCTAGTCGCGGGGCATGAGACCACCACGGACATGATCGCGCTAGGCGCCTACTGCCTGCTGACCAAGCCCGACCAGCTAAGTCACCTGCACGCCGACCCGGAAGCGGCGGTCGAGGAACTGCTGCGGTACCTGTCGATCCCGCACATCGGACCAATCCGGGTGGCGCTGGAGGACATCGAACTCGAGGGTCAGATCATCAAGGCCGGGGAGTCGGTCACCGTGTCCCTGCCCGCGGCCAACCGCGACCCGAACAAGTTCCAGCACCCGAACCGGCTCGACCTCACACGGCACGCACCAGGACAGCTCGCCTTCGGCCACGGTATCCACCAGTGCCTGGGGCAACAACTCGCCCGAATCGAGTTGCGGCTGGCATACAGCGCACTGTTCAGCCGCTTCCCCAAGCTACGCCTAGCGGTCCCGCCAGAAGAGGTGCCGCTGCGTACGGACATGCTGGTGTACGGCGTGCACCGACTCCCGGTCGCCTGGTGACCAGCCGCACAGCACGAAGTGTTGCGCTCGTCTTCCTGCGACCGGAATGGAGGAGGCATTGACGTATGAACAACACTGCGATCACCATCGGGAGCACGCATCAAGGCCGCGACGGCGAGGCGGTGGCTCGCTGAGTGCAGGACCTCGCAACCCTTCGCGAGGGCACCCGATTGGAGGTGGTGGACCTCAAGGGCTGCGGCCCACCGTACGTGGACGAGGCGATGCCGCCCGCAATACGGAGCGCTCCGTCACCGCCATGCTGGCGGAGGTTGCCACCTTGGGTGCTGCGCTGAAGACGCTGAGAGACGGCCTGCCGTCCGCCCGCGCCTGATCAACCGAACTGCGGTCACAGCACGAGGTCTCCGACGGAGATCGTGGCGCGTCCCTTCCCCACCACGATAGATCCGAGCCGTCAGGGGATCGCATCCATGGCGGTGGCCGCGGCGCGGGTGACGACCTCCGGCATGGGCCGGGCCGCCTCCCCGCGCCGGAGGTTGGCCATGGCGGCGGCGATCACCGCGCCCGTCACCGAGCCGACGACCGCGTTCGCCTCCAGGTCGTCGAGCTCGTCGGGGAAGGCCGCAGCGAGGGCCTGGGCCCACTGACCCTGGATGTCGAACAGCCGCCGCAGCGCCACTGCGCGTAGCGCGGGCACGGTGGCGATGAGCCGGGCTCGGACCGCGACGAGGGGATCGTCCGGGGCGATGCTCCACGACCCGCATGAGCACCTCGCGCACGGATTCGCCGGGCCGGCGCCCGGCCAGCAACTCGCTGACCGTCTTCACCTGATCGGGTTGATCGGCGAAGACCAGGTCCTCCTTGGCGGGAAAGTAGGTGAAGAACGTCGCCTGGGAGATCTCGGCCGCCGCACAGATGTCGGCGACGGTGGTTGCCTCGAAGCCCTCCTTATCGAACAGCCGCAGCCCGGTCTCGATCAGCGTGCGGCGCGTACGCAGCTTCTTGCGTTCCCGCAACTCCGTGCCCGTATTTTGGAGAGACAATGGATATTTCCGCTGGCATGACCGCCTTCATCACAGGCGGATCCCAGATCGGACTGGGCATCGCCCGCGCCCTCGCCCGGCAGGGACTCAAGGTGGCACTGGCCGACATCGACACCGCCGCACTGGCGCAGGCGGCAGAAGAACTGGCCTCCGTCACCGAAGTGGCCGCGATCGAACTCGACGTACGCGACCGCGCCGCCTTCGCCAACGCCGCCGACCAAGTGGAACGCCGGCTCGGCACAGTGTCCGTGCTGGTCAACAACGCCGAGCGCGGCGCGCGCCACCACGTCGCGTTCGGGTTCGGGCCGCACCACTGTCTGGGCCAGAACCTGGCTCGGATGGAGCTACAGATCGTGTTCGACACGCTGTTCCGCCGCGTCCCCAGCCTGGAGCTCGCGGTGGATGTCGACGAGCTGCCGTTCAAGGACGACGCGAACATCTACGGCCTCTACCAGCTCCCTGTGGCCTGGTAGAGGCCGAACTGCCATCCCCACCTCAGGAGGAGAGCCCTCACATATCAGCGGAGTGCCAGGTGACCGGCAGCTCGTACAGTCCAAAAGCGCCGTCGTTCTTGAGCGGCAGTGCCTCGACTGGCACAGCCAGGCGCAGGGTAGGAATGCGTTGGAAGAGCGTGCTGAACACCACCTCCAGCTCCATACGAGCCAGGTTCTGACCGAGGCATTGGTGTACGCCGTGGCCGAAGGCGATGTGGTGGCGGCCGTCGCGGCGGGGATCGAGCACGTCCGGGTCAGAGAACGCCACCGGGTCGGCGTTGGCTGCGGCCAGTAGGGGCATGACGCCATCGCCCGCGCGAATGAAAGTGCCGCCGATCTCGATGTCCTTGGTTGCAACTCGGGCGGGCCCGAGGTCGGCGATGCTGAACACACGCAGCATCTCCTCGATCGTTGGCGGTAGTACCTCCGGGTCCTCCTGGACGGAGGTGAGGAGCGCGCGATCCTGCAGGAGGGCCAAGGTGCCCAGCGCGATCATGTTGGCAGTGGTCTCGTGCCCGGCTTGGAGGAGTAGGGTGCACATCTTTAGTACGGTCTGCCGGCTCAGCTGTCCGGCTGGTTCCATGTGGGTGCTGATCAATCGGCCCATGAGGTCGTCGGTGGGCTCGGCCTGCTTTGTGCCGATCAGTTCGTTCATGTAGCTGAACAGCTCCAGCGCCGCGGTGCTGAACTGCTCGGAGGTTGTCGAACGGCCCAGCATGGTACGGGTGCGCGATTCGAAGAAGGCGTGGTCGGCGTACGGGACGCCGAGGAGGCGGCAGATCACCAGTGACGGCACCGGCAGCGCGAAGACCTCGACCAGATCGACCGGCGGCGTGGCGCGCAGGAGGTCGTCGATGAGGGTGTCGACGGTGGCCTGAATGCCGGGGCGTAGGGCCTTCATCCGTTTGACGGTGAATTCTTGAATCAGGGTGCGTCGCTCGAGGGTGTGCTGGGGCGGGTCCTTGCGGACGAAGGGCGGGTCGTCGAAGAGTTGCCGCAGTTCAGGCTGCATTGCGGGGAAGCCTGGACGGCGGGCGTCGGAGCTGAAGTCGGTGTCGGACAGAATCGCGCGCACGTCGTCGTAGCGGGTGATCAGCCACGCCGTGCCGCCGTCCGGGGTGACGACGGGGGAGACGGGCTGCTCGATGCGCAAGCGGGCGTACTCGTCCGGCGGGCCAAACGGGCAGCGGCGGGAGAATGGGAAGGAGGACTGAGCGTCGGTCATAGAGTGCTCCCGTTATGTGAGCTTAAGCGAAGGAGATCCCTCCACTTAATGCAGCAGCCAAAGTAGCACAGGTGGAGGGAAAAGTTCCAGTTTCGAGAACCGATCTCAGGCGGCCCATTACGTCCGGCGTCGCCGTTGAGTGCCCGCCTCAACCACACCCAGATCGTTCCCACCCTGTGCCGGCGCTTCGAGACACACTGGTCAGGCCGGCGTGCCATTGCGGGAGTGCGCTAGGCGGCGCCCGCTCGGCAGGCCCGGTGCCGACAGCCAGGAGTCCCACGCCGGGAGCCGCGATGGGACAGAGGGTCAACCGAGCGCCGGGCGGCTTCATCGGCTGGCGATCTTGGAGTGCCGGGTTAGCGCGATGACAACGAGTCCGGCCAGGAGGAAGGTGCCGAGCACGCCGTAGGCAAGCGCGGTCGATTGCTGCGGGGCGAACAACTGGGCCCGGGTTTCGTCGACCGTAATGCGTAGCGGACTCCACGACCACGCCAGCAAGCGGTACACGGGTGCCAGCAGCTCCGGTGGCTGTGTCGCCATCGGAGCGCCAATCAGGTAAAGCAGGCCGATGAGGGGTAGGCTCGCCCAGCCGAGCAATCGGGCAAGAGCCCCATGGAACGCAGCGAACGCGGTCGCGGTCAGAAATGTCATAGCGACCGCTCCCGCGGTCCATGCGACCCCGTCTCCCCATGACCCGACTGTGGCAAGCAACGCCGCGGGAGCTGCGAGCCCGAAGGCGATGACCATACCGATGCCACCTTCGGGCGCGCGAGCTCCCGTGCGGCGCCGAAGCAGACGTGCCACAACCGTGCTTATCATGCCGCCGATCCAGAGCGCCGACACCAGGGCAAGCGGCGCGATCCGGCCTACTGGTGAAACGGGGTGGACAACCGTGGCGGCCACGGGGGCGGCGGACGGCGTCGTGGCTGCGACGATACCTGTCGCGGCCTGTCTGAGGATTTGTTCGGCTGCCACCGTGGCATTCGGATGAGTCTGCCCGCTGGTGGTGGACGTCGCCTCGACGCTGCCGTTCACGCCGATCGACACCGTGAGATAGCCCACGATCGCGCCGGCGGCAAGTGCGTCGTTCGCCTCGTTCGAGCCGAGCGGATGCCACAACACCGTCTCGCCACTTGAGGCGGCCAGCTGATCGGTGACCCTGGAGGGCTCCGGGCCCGAGATCACGATACCCAGTGGCACCTCGCGCGGTGCAACGGTGGCTTGCACGCCGAACGTGAGGATTGCCACCACCGCAGCCGTCAGTGCCGCGACGAGGCCGGCCCCGATGTCCATGGTGGCGGGACGGCGAGGACGGGCCGTTGGTGAGTTGGACAGCGTTCGCAGGGCGGTTGTCTTGCCGCCGGGCAGTTGTCTTTGATTCATGGCCTTCTCGTTCGAGTTGAAGTAAGTGGAGGATGAGCCTACACTTATGCCACGGTGGCGCAGCATGCAATGTCCATCCGTATGGCTGTCGGGCAGGGCCCGCGGTCCCGCGCCTGCTTCGCGCGAATCGGCTTCGGCGCACGGCGCGAGCTATCGCGATGACGAGGAGCTCATCCGGTGATCCCGGCGTCCTGCGTTCCCGTCGATTGGTGGTCATGATCCGGCGACGGAAAGATGGATCTTCGAAGAAGATGGGTGAGGTGCCACGCGAGGCGGTGAGCTCCCTGGACTCTTGACTTCGGGCTAGGCTGGGCGCATGTGGAGGTACAGCCTCCGCGCTGTAGGGAGGATAAGCACGTGGTCGACAGCGCTCCTCGGCTGCGTGCCGACGCCCGTCGCAATCGTGAGCAGGTCATCACCGCTGCTCGCCAGGTCTTCGTCGAACAGGGTGCGGACGCATCGCTGGAGGAAGTTGCGCGGCGCGCCGGTGTCGGCATCGCAACCCTGTACCGACGCTTTCCTGACCGCGGCGCGCTGATCCGGGCCGTCGTGCTGGACAACATGGAGCTGGTCACAGAGGAGTTCGAACGCGCCGAGGCGATCGAACCGGACGCATGGAGCGTGATCGTCCGGCTCCTGCGCTTCGTGGTGCGTCGCCGCATCGGCGCCCTAGCCCTGCTCCTGCTGCCGGGCCTGCAGGCGGATCAGGTCACGAGACAGCAGGTGGGGGAAGCCAGGCAGCGGATACTCGGGCGGCTTCGCCCGCTGGTACGCGCCGCCCAGCGCGAGGGCGGGCTCCGCACCGACATCACTGTCACCGACCTAGCTCTCGGGCTGGTCAAGCTGGCTCGTCCGGTGCCCATGCTCCCCACGGGGCACAACGACTCGGCGACCGAGCGCCAGCTTGAGCTGTTCATCGACGCCCTGCGGGCTGGCTCCGCCACAGGCAGAGGCCTGCCCGGACGACCGGCGATCCCGGCCGAACTCGACGGCGACCTCGGGCTTCCGCTGTGACGCCGCCCATCACTCTGGCAATTCAACGCCTGAGTGCGTGTTTGAGAAGATCGTTTGCAGCAGGATTTCAGTCGCAGATGTAGCGCGATTGGCGTTGGGCGGGGCTTCCTCGGGTGAGGCGGCGAGCCATGCCGGCGATAGCGGCCCAGCGGATAATCGCCTCGGAGACAGCCGGGTCCCGCTCGTAGTCACGAGCCAATCGGCGGCAGGCGGTCAGCCAGGCCAGCGTCCGCTCCACCACCAAACGGCGGGAGATGACGCTGAAGCCGCGCTGGTCAGCGGGCTTGCGTACGATTTCCAGGGTGGTGCGCAGGGTGTCGCGGGCCCAGTCCACCAGGCGTCCGGCGAAGCCCTGGTCGGCGAAGAAGTACCGGATCGCGGTGGTCAGGTAGGCCGACAGCAGGGCGGTCTTGGCGCCGTCGCGGTCCTGCCAGCTGGCCGCCAGCGCTGTGACGGTGATGAGGTCTGCCGATCCATCCGCGCAAGTTCACCCCACCTGATCCCACGGGATGGCCTCGATGCGCTCGACGTGCTCTTCGCCCCACTCTCCGAGCGGCGCCATCGCGGTGTTCAGCGAATGACCGAACTCGGTGAGTGAGTACTCCACCTTCGGCGGGACCTGGTGATAGGCCTCGCGATGCAGCAGCCCGGTGGTCTCCATCTCCCGCAACTGCAGGATCAGCACCCGCTCGCTGATGCCGGGCACCGCGCGCCGTAGCTCCCCGAAGCGCAGGGGACCCTCCTGGAGGGCGAACAGAATCAGTCCCTTCCACTTGCCTCCCATGACGGCGATGGCAGCGTCGAGACCGCAGGTGAACGTCCGCTTCTTCGTCGTTTTCACCATTCCATACTTACATCTATGTCAGTACCAGGCAATAATGTGAGTACTTGATAAAATGTGAGCGCTGCAGCCAGCATTAACCAGGCCGCTTCAAGACCACAACGGTCTCCAAGACGGCGTGCCCGTTTCCTTATCTCTGTGGCTGGAGTATGCATATGACTGCGAAGAACATGACACCGGTAACCGTCATCGGACTGGGCTCGATGGGCACAGCACTGGCCGAGGCCTTCGTCAAGGCCGGACACCCGACCACGGTCTGGAACAGAACCGCCGCCAAGGCCGGGCCTCTCATCGACATGGGAGCCAGGCATGCGGAGGCCGTCGAAGACGCGGTGGCGGCAAGTCCTCTGGTCATCACCTGCCTGACCACCTTCGAAGACACCCGGCTGGCACTGCGGCCCGCCGTCGCGTCGCTGCATGGGCGGGCCCTGGTCACCCTCAGCAGCGGATCCCCTGCCGGCGCTCGCGAGACGGCCGCCTGGGCCATCGACCATGGCGCCCGGTTCCTGGCCGGCGCGGTCAAGAACGTGCCCGCGGCGGTGGGTGCACCAGACACCCTGCTGTACTACAGCGGCGACAAGGAGGTCTTCGAGGAGTTCGAGGCGACCCTGAAGGTGCTGGGCGGCGACACCGTCCACCTCGGCGAGGAAGGCGATCTCGCCGCCCTGTATGAGATGGCGGTGGGCGCAACCCTGCTACCTGCCCTCGTCGGCTTCTTCCAGGGTGCTGCCGCGCTCCAGGCGCGTGGACTGGAGGTGCATACGATGGTGCGCTTCGCGGGCAAGTGGCTTGACATGATCAAGTCACTGCTGCCGATCTACGCCAAGGAGATCGACAGCGGTGACTACACCGACGGCGCCTCCTCTGTGAACCTCTTCCTGTCCGGGGCGGCCCACGACGAGGACCTGACCAGGGAGACGAACGTCGACACCGACTGGCTCGCTCCGCTCCATGATCTGGTGAGGCGAGCGGCTGAGGCAGGCCATGGCGAGCACAGCATCTCGGCCCTCACTGAGGTGCTCAGAAAGCCGGCGCGACAGCAGTAAGCGGGCTGCGCTCATCGATAGGAGTCGACAAGCCGTGCGAGATGCCTGCCGGCGATCTTCAGCGGCGCCTCGCTCTGGGACATTTGCGCCGACAGTTCCGCGCCTTCCAGCATGTTGATCACGCTGTAGGCGAGGTCATGCGCCACGTCGTCGGCGAAGCCGGAGCGGCTGAGCTTGTCGCGGACCAGCGTGCGCCAGTTCTCGTAGGCGTTCTCTGCGGCCTGCTGGATCTCGGGCACTCGGCCCGCGCTCTCCAAGGCCGCGGTGGTGACAGGACAACCGTCCAGCCAGCCGGACGCCCTCAGCCCCTTGGCGAGGTCGCGGCTGCAGGCGACGATTGCCGCGGCCGGATCGTCTTCCGAGTCGAACGACGCGCGTATGAACTGCGCGAACTCTCTGTCCCCGTGGCGGACCGCCTCGACCGCCAGTTCCCGCTTGCCGCCCGGGAAGAAGTGGTAGATCGAGCCCAGCGTGGCTTGGGCCTCCTGGGAAATCTGTTTAAGCCCTGTCGCCTCGTACCCCTGCCGCTGCATCAGTCGAGAGGTGGTGCGGACGATCCGCTCTCGGGTGCCGATCTCGTGCTGGGGCCGCATGGCTCCATCGTACTTGGTAGAGCGTTCGTTCTAGCTACGTGCTAGCCTCGCTCTAAATAAAGCGTTCGTTCTAGTCGTAAGGAATGTACGGATGAAGTCTGTGACGATGATCGGGCTGGGCCCTATGGGGCAGGCCATGGCGGGTGCCTATCTCGACAGCGGCTACGAGGTGACCGTCTGGAACCGAACGCCCGCCAGGGCGGGTCACCTGGTGGCGCGGGGCGCGAGGAGAGCTGAGTCCGTCGAGGCGGCGCTCGCCGCCAACGAGTTGGTGGTGGTGAGCCTGATCGACTACGACGCGATGGACGCCGTCTTGGCGCAGGCCTCGAGGGCCGTCCTGGGCGGACATACCCTCGTCAACCTTACCTCCGACACCCCGGACAGGGCACGTCAGGCGGCCGCGTGGCTGGCCGAGCGCGGGGCCGTGCAGATCAGCGGTGGTGTGCAGGTGCCGCCTCCGGGCATCGGCACGCCTGACGCCATGACCTACTACAGCGGTCCGCAGGACACGATCGAGCGGCACAGGTCCGCCCTGGAAGTGCTGACCGGGATCGAGTACCTCGGTGAGGACCCCGGACTGGCGGCGCTGTACTACCAGATCGGGATCGACATGTTCTGGACGGCGCTGGCAGGCTACCTGCACGGTCAGGCCGTGGCGGAGGCCAACGGGATCTCGGCACAGGACTTCCTGCCGCACGCGGTGAAGTCCATGGACCTCCGCTATTTCGTACAGTTCTACGCGCCGCGCATCACAGCGGGCAACCACGCGGGGGAAGTCGACCGGATCTCCATGGGCGTGGCGAGCCTGGAACACGTGCTGCACACCACCCAGGCATCCGGCGTGGACGGCTCACTTCCGGCCGCCGTTTTGAAGATCTTCCGCGCAGGCGTAACCGCCGGTCACGGCCAGGACAGCCTCACGAGCTTGGTCGACGTGCTGAAGCGGCGTTGACCTATCTCTGATCCGCGCCAGGAGAGGGCCTCGACGTTTCCATGCGCGCGCTTGCCTGCTCGCCGGACGGGGGCGTCAGCTTGCCCCCGGCCGCGCAGGCTCGTGGGCCTGCTGGGCCGCATCGCCCAAGATCTCCTCTACGGTCTCCCGCGTGATCACCAGCCGGGACAACCGGCCCTGCTCATCCTCCAGCTGTGACCCCAGTGCGGCGATCTGCTCCCGGATCTCCTCGACCCGCTGCCGGGCCACGGACTCCCGCCGCGCCAGTCCTCTAGCAACGAATCCACGACCGGGGTGATCCAGCGGGGGGCGAGGCCGCGCTGATCGAGGGCGTAGGCCACCCACCGGCGTAGGACGTCGGGAAGGGCCGCACGCTGGGCGGCATCGAGAACGGCCTTGCGGGGCAGCCAGTCGGTGAGCAGCAGCATGACCTCGTCCGGGCTTCAGGCCAGCGGGCCGGAGATCACGTAGCCCTCACCGTAGTCCAGGAACAGCTCGGCCAGTGACCTGCTCACGTCGTCGTCCAGATGGTTGGCGGTGGTGAACTCCTGGATCAGGCGGTGGCGTTCGGCTTCGGGCAGGCTGTCTTGTTCGGGCCAGGCGGGCAGGTGGTCGCGGCAGCGGGACCAGGCCAGTGCCCGACTGTCGACAAAGTCCTCGTCGTCGTTGCGCGGCCAGGTGATATCGGTGGTGCGCAACGCATCGGCCAGGTCAGCGAGCACCTCGGGCACCGGAGCCTGGCTGATCGGCATGGGAACCTCGTCGGATTCGTGTCGTTGGTCCCACTGTGCGGCGGCGCCGGGTTCCAGGACCGCGATCTTGCCGATCATCAGCCCACCGGGCTTGCCACCCTGGGCCATCAACGTGTGGGGATGCGGGCCGTCGTAATCGACGAGCAGCACCTGTTCGCTGTCCCACACGTCCACCGCTCGCCACGCCGACGCCGCGCCCCATGCCGCCGTCCGCGGACATGGCGGTGGACCAGGGGGCAGCGGCTGGGTCTCGGCCAGGATGTCGATCGTCTCGGCCAGCATGGTGATGTCGGTGGCGAGTGCGACCCGCGCCGGCGCGGCGATCGCGGCCAAGCCGTGCGGTGAGGGCGTGGTGCATGCCCGGCCGGTCACCTCCATGCACAACCGATGCTCGGCCTCGCGTTCGCTCAGCTCCGCGGTCACCCACGCTTGACCGAGCCAACTGGTGGCCCAGATCTCGGCCACCAGTGGATCGGCCAGGCCGGTGAGCTGCCGTGCGTCACGCAGCAGCAGGTCAGATCGGCGCGGTGGCAGGGGCGAACGACGGCTTGCTGCTGGTGGCCTTGCGGCGGCCGCGGCTCTTGGGCATGCTCCAGTCCACCACAGCCGGTGACCGAGCCGCATCCTGACCAAGGCGGCCGGCTGGGTCGCACGATCGAGGTTCGCCGCCATGGTCGGATTCAATGAACTTATGTACGCCCTGTCATCCTGGTGGCGATGAACAGCAGGATCCGGAAGCAAGTGCGGGAATCAGTGATGCGGGGGATACAGACGCTCCAGCCGGTCGGCGTGGGCGGCGAATATGAAGGGCCCAGGAGTGGCGGAGGCGAGAAAGATGGCTTGTTGGTTGGTGATGAAGCGTTCGGCGTAGGCGGCGGATGTGAGATCGCCGCGGGTGATGACGAAGCAGCGGGCCTGGTGTCCGATGACGGCGTCGATCTCTGCTTGCCGGTAGCGGATGCGTTTGTCCTTCATGAGGACGGCCCACCCGAGCTTGGCGCTGTCTTCGATCCAGCGGGTGTCTTCGATGGTCTCGTCTTGGGGGACGCCGTAGTGTTCGGCCAGGGTGATGAGGTCCTATCCGGCTTCGCGCAGTAGTTTGGGGACGGCGACCCGGCCGAGACTGCGGTCGATGAAGAACCTACGCGGCTGTTCGGGTGGCGACACGCAGGACATCCTCGATCTCGTCGCGGGTGAGTCCGTACTCCTCGGCTACGACATCGACGGGCTCTCCGGCCTGGAACAGGTCGATCGCGTCCTCGATCTTGGCGCCTCCGCGGGCGAATCGGGGCCGGCCGAAGGCGTGGCGGGCATCTATCGTGACCTCGGCGACGCGGTATTGCGGAAGGGTGATCACTTCGGCGTATCCGTCGTGTGCGAAGTGCACGCGGCGCAGGTAGTTCTGCACGATCTCGGTGAAGACTCGTTGGTTGTTGCGGACGACGACCAGCTCGCGGGCCGAGTCGTCGCCGACGTGCTCGGCGTAGTCGTAGAGGACTTCGGCGCCGTCGGTGAAGAGCCGGCGGCTGGCCAGGGCGTGTTCCAGGCCGAGTTCCCGCTGCAATGCGTCGATTGCCGGCCGGATGCGCTGCAGTGGTACGCCGGCCTGCCGGAACGCGGCCATGGCATAGCCCTCGGCCAAGCCGATGAACGGCACGGATGCTTCGTTCGGCCGCTCTGCCCGGGTGGCGGTGATGACCGGCTCAGCGCGGATCGCGCGGCCGTCGTGCTGACGGCGTTGGTAGCCGAAGGCCCAGTTGGTGAAGGTGGAGGCGGGGATCGCGAGGTAGCCGGCAGCTTCGGCGATGCCGTACAGCGGCGTGGTGAACCGATCGATGGCCATGCTCACCTCCCGGGATCACGTCGTTGAGCCTCTCCATGATGCCTCATGACGTGGCGTCACAGGCGGCGCATTCCTGCGTCAACTAGGTATGTCCTCTTTGTTCGACAGCTGGGTCCAGCACAAGGTCATCAGTCCGCGATCTTCTCGTCGTCATTCGAAGGACGGGCCGTTGCGGTTCGCCCTCTACGCGCGGACCTCCACCGAGGATTTCCAGGACCCGGTCTCCTCGTGTGGGTGGCAGCGTGAGGCGGCGCAGATCCTGGTCACGGGCCTGGGCGTGATCGTGGCCGAGTTCGTGGATGTCGGATATTCGCGGCGGTTACCATGGAAAGAGCGGCCGCAGTCCGCCGAACTGCTGATGGCTCTGACCGATCCGGACCGTGGCTGGGACGCGATCGTGGTTGGCGAGTACGAAAGAGCGTTCTGCGGGGATCAGCTCGCGCAGCTTCTGCCGCTCCTTCAGTCCTATGGCGTCCAGCTGTGGCTGCCGGAGGCAGGTGGGCCGGTAGATCCAGCAAGCCCGATGCATCAGGCGTTGATGCTGTTGCTGGGCGGGCAATCACAGCGGGAGGTGCTGCGTGCCCGCTACCGCGTGCTGGCCGCGATGCGCAATCAGGCTACCGACCAGGGACGGTTTCTCGGTGGGCGGCCGCCGTACGGCTACCGCTTGGTCGACGCGGGTCCGCATCCGAACCGGACGCACGCCCGTTGGGGGCGCCGTCTGCACCAGCTTGACGCCGACCCGGCCACGGCACCGCACGTACGGTGGATGTTCGCGCAGCGGCTGTCGGGCGTCAGCGTGGCGGGGATCGCCCGGATGCTGAACGAACGCGGCGTACCGTGCCCCTCGGACGCGGATCGCGAGCGCAACCCGCACCGGTCTGGACATGCTTGGACGCTACGGACCGTTGCCGCTATCCTCGGCAATCCGCGTTATACCGGTCGCCAGGTCTGGAACCGCCAGAACAGCGGCGTCACCGACGCAATGGCGCGCGGCTGGAACGCTCCTCAGGAGTGGGCGATCTCGACGAAGCGGAGCCATCCAGCACTGGTCAGCGACGACGACTTCGTCGCAGCGCAGGCCATCCGAGCCGCTCGACCCGCCCAGGACGGCAGTCCGCGCGTCTATCTGCTCGCGGGCCTGCTGAAGTGCGGCTTCTGCGGGCGCCGTCTGGATTCGCATTGGGCGAACGGACGTCCCGGCTATCGATGCCGCCACGGCTACACCAGCGCCAGACCTCGCGAGGCGTCCAGCCCGAAGTATCTGTATATACGTGAGGACCGACTGCTGGCAGAGTTATCAGCGCACGTCGGTGGCAGAGGACGGAAGGAGCCGGCAGAGATCGTTTCTGCGTTACGAGCCAATGGCCTGGTCATCATCTGCCACGCGGCGACCCGTGTGGTGACTGAGCTCAACACAGAAGAGCCCATCCCTTAGGGCAGGCTCTTCATGGGGTAATCCTGTGTCCGAGGGGGGACTTGAACCCCCATGCCCATCACTGGGCACTAGCACCTCAAGCTAGCGCGTCTGCCTATTCCGCCACCCGGACTTGGTGCCTGCACGCTGGACCGTCATCCCGCGTCGGCTCCGTAAGGCTAGCAAACTCTGAGGGGTGAGTCATACCGAGAATCCAGCCTCTCTCCGAAAGGTGGCTTCGGGAGTGCGGGTATGCCGGGTGATGGCGCGTGGCGGGGGGCCTGATGGGGTGCTCATGACGTACGGCAGAGGGCATTGGGGCAGTTGGGGGTGGTTTGGGCTGTGTGGTGTTGGTGAATTTCTGGGGCTGCGGTGAAAAGGCCTTGCGACAACCTTGAGTGCTGCTACGGTTACGGAACGTTGAGGGGTGAGTCCACGGACCAGCCTCGCAACGTTGGGCAGGGTTCTGGGAATACGGGAGGTCACGTGGCGCGCGCGGCGATGCATCAGCCGGGGGAGAGGTCCCTCGCTGTGTGTCGCCTGTCCGTGGCCTCCCCAGAACAGGACACGGCCACCGATCGGGTCGACCGGATGGCGCGGTTCGCGGCCGGTGCCCGTCGGCTCGTCATGCGGGCAACCGCTGTCGGTTCCCTCGTGGCCGCTGGATGGTTGCTCGCTGTTCTGTTCGGCATGCTCACCGCTGCTCCGGCGGCTGCGGACTCCACCGCGGCGACTGGAGCGTTCCACCCAACGCCGGTCGCGGGGCTTCCCGCGTCCGGAACACCGGCTGCGGAGCTTGCCGCGTCCGGAACGCCGGTCGCGGGGGTTCCCGCGTCCGGAACGTCGGACGCGGACCAGTCCGTGTCCGCAACGGCCGCGGACTTGTACGAGTCTGCAACGGCCATGGGCACGCCAGTGTCCGAGACGGCCGCGGTCCCCTCCGCGGTCTCAGAAGTCGGCGCGTCGGCCGCCTCCCTCGGCCCCGGTCACGTCTCGGCGTCGGACAACGCCGAAGCCATGGCGGGGCGCACGGTCGACGGCCTCAACAGCCAGCAGGATCCTGGCCTGCCGACACCGTCCACCGCCGGCAAGATCCTGGACACCAACGGCTTGGTGCCCAACGGCGGTGGCAGCGGACCGTTCGGGTCCGCCACCGGGGACGTCGCGAGGTCAGTGTTCGACCCGCGGCTCGAGGCACGGCGCTCACCTCCGGCGTACGTGCTGCCCCCCGTCGTCCGCACAGCGGCGGACGACCCTTCTTTCTCGCCTGACTGATCCCCGCCCGGGCGCCGGCCGGTCGTGCGCGACGGAGTACGTCGCAGGCATCTCGACCCCCGCCGGGCCTTTCTGTGCACAAATGCGGCGGAGCGCGGCATTGATCCCCTCCGCCGGCGGGTGAACACGTCAGCAGTTCAGCTGGTTCGCGAATCCGAGGTCTCCGCTGTGCGCGAAACCTCGCACGGCCTCGGGCTGTCCGCGAACCGTTCAGGTAATCCCCCCAAGAACCACAAGGAGCATCGATATGCGTACGTGGGCGAAGGCATCGACCCCCGCGGCCCTTCTCGCGGTGGCCGTCATGTCGTTCGGCGGCAGCGGCACCGCGCTGGCCGACACCTCGGGCGACGCGTCCATCGGCGGCGGCAACCAGGTCGACCTGCCGATCTCGCTGCCCATCGACATCAGCGGCAACTCCGTCGCCGCGATCGGCTCGTCGGAGGCCTCCTCGCAGGGCGGCGCCGAGGTCGTCAACAACCGCGGCGGCGGGGGCAACTCCAACCGCACGTCGGGCAACGCCAGCATCCTCGGCGGCAACCAGGTCGAGGCGCCGATCAGCGCGCCGGTCAACGCCTGCGGCAACGCGGTCTCGCTGATCGGCAGGTCCGACGCGGGCTGCAAGGGCGGGGCCGAGGTACGCAACCAGGGCAGGCGCGGTACGGGCGGCAACCGTACGTCGGGTGATGCGAGCATCCTCGGCGGCAACCAGGTCGAGGCGCCGATCAGCGCCCCGATCAACGCCTGCGGCAACGCGGTGGCGATCTTCGGCGGCGCGACGGCGGGCTGCAAGGGCGGCGCCACGGTGAAGAACTCCGGCAAGGGCGGCCCCGGCGGCAACCGTACGTCGGGCCGGGCGAGCGTTCTCGGTGGCAACCAGGTCGTCGCCCCGATCAGCGCGCCGATCAACATCTGCGGCAACTCGGTCGCGGTCGTGGGGCGGGCGTTCTCCGGCTGCAAGGGCGGTTCGTCGGTCACCAACGGCGGCCCCAAGAAGGGCTACCACCACGGTGGGCGCGTGGGCTCGCGCGGCAACGACACCGACGGCCGGTTCGGGGTCGGCAGCGGCAACCAGGTCGTGGCCCCGATCAGCCTGCCGATCAATGTCTGCGGCAACGCCGTGGGCAACGCCACGGCCGGGTGCGCGGGTGGCGCGACGGTGCACAACTCGGGCAAGGGCGCGGGCGGCAACCGTACGTCGGGCCGGGCGAGCGTTCTCGGTGGCAACCAGGTCGTCGCGCCGATCACCGCGCCCATCAACGTCTGCGGCAACGCGGTGGCGCTGGTCGGGCGGGCGTTCGCCGGCTGCAAGGGCGGCGCGCACGTGAAGGACCCGGGCAGGGGCGCGGGGGGCAACCGTACGTCGGGCCGGGCGAGCGTTCTCGGTGGCAACCAGGTCGTCGCGCCGATCACCGCGCCGGTCAACGTCTGCGGCAACGCCGTGGCCGTCCTGGGTGATGCCGCCGCCGGGTGCCTCGGCGGGGCGCGCGTCGGCAAGCCGGGCCACGGAGGCCACAGCGGCTACGAGCACTTCGGCCGCACCAGGACCGCGGCGGCCAAGAGCGGCGTGCTGCCCGCAGTCCCGGCCGTGCCGGCCCTGGGCGGTACGCCCGACTTCGGCGGGGTCGGCGACGTCGCCAAGCTGCAGGGCGCCGGCCTGACCCAGGTGCCCATCGTCGAGGACGCCTCCCGCACGCTGGGCCTGCCGAGCCTGCCCGGCCTGCCGGGGCTGCCCACTCAGGCGAAGACACCGGCCAAGCCCGGTCAGGCGAAGACCCCCGCCAAGCCCAGGCGGACCGCCGTGACCCCGGCCAAGCCCAAGCGCACCGTGGCGACCCCGAAGCGGACCGCCGCCTCCGCCGCGCCGGCCGACAGGGCGGGGCGCGCCCAGCACTCCGGCGCCGCTTCGCCGCTCGCTCCGGCGACGTCGCTGGTCGCCTCGACCCCGGTCGGCGGCGCGGTGACCTCCGCCACCCGCGGGCTGCCCGTCGGGAAGCTGGGCCTGATGAGCGCCGAGCAGCCGGCCGGCGTGACCGGGATGAACTCCAGCTCCCTGCTCGCCCTCATGCTGGGCGGCCTGTTCGCCGCCTCGGCGACCCTGTTCGCGACCGCCCGCCGGTTCCGTCCGAGCCGCAAGCACTGAGCAGGACGCCGTAAGCGGCATGAGCAGGACGCCGCAGGCAACTGAGCAGGACGCCGTAAACGGCATGAGCAGGACGCCGTAAACGGCTGAGCAGGACAGCGCAGGCGCCTGACCGCGCCTGACCAGATCGGCTGACGCTCGCGTCCGGCGAGCGGTCGGCGAGAGATGCTTTGCCCGTTCCGGGGGCGCGGCCCGGGGCGGGCAAAGCCATGTCCGCGGTCAGGTTCAGAAGGTGCGCCGGACCCGCATGATCTTCCGGCGCAGGCGTACGTGCCGGCTCCCGTCGGGGTGTACGCGCACGCGCGCGAGCTCCCACTGACCGTACTCTGCGTGTTCGGTCAGCAGTTGACGTGCTGCTTCGCGAGTGAGGTCGCGCGGAATGAAGATATCCATGTAGGAGTAGTCGAGCACAACGATTAGTCTCCAGAGTGGGTCAGGGCGCCATGCCGCTCGATGAGCCTTATTCTGCGTGCTTGTGGGTGGACCCGGAAGCCAGTGGGTAGCCCGGGGGGAAGGAAATTTCCGCGAGTCGGGTTACCTTTTCAGTCTGTGCCGACTCCCGGCAGGGGGATAGCTAGCGAACAGCGAGGTAGGAAGCAGCGTGCCAGCCAAGAACGGCAGCGACGGCGGAACACGCCTGGTGATAGTCGAGTCGCCCGCCAAGGCGAAGACCATCGCGGGCTACCTCGGGCGCGGCTACATCGTCGAATCGAGCATCGGCCACATCCGCGATCTGCCGGAGAAGGCCGACGACATCCCGGAGAAGTACAAGGGGGCGCCCTGGGCACGGCTCGGGGTGAACGTCGAGCACGAGTTCGAGCCGCTGTACGTCGTCAACCCCGACAAACGATCGCAGGTCAACAAGCTGCGGCAGCTGCTGAAGGACGCCGACGAGCTCTATCTCGCCACTGACGAGGACCGCGAGGGCGAGGCGATCGCCTGGCACCTGCGCGAGGTGCTCAAGCCCAAGGTCCCCGTGCACCGCATGGTCTTCCACGAGATCACCCAGCAGGCGATCCGGGACGCCGTGGCCAACCCTCGCGACCTCAACCTGCGCCTGGTGGACGCCCAGGAGACGCGCCGCATCCTCGACCGGCTCTACGGCTACGAGGTCAGTCCCGTCCTGTGGAAGAAGGTCAAGCCGCGTCTGTCGGCGGGCCGCGTGCAGTCGGTGGCGACGCGCCTGGTGGTGGAGCGCGAGCGCGACCGCATGGCGTTCACGCCTGCCCACTACTGGGATCTGCAGGCGTTGTTCGACACCGGCAAGGCGGAGGAGCGGCCGCGCGACTTCACCGCGACGCTGACCGTGGTCGACGGCAAGCGGGTGGCGCAGGGGCGTGACTTCGCCAGCACCGGCCGGCTGAAGAACGCCGACGTGCTGCACCTGTCGGAGGCGGCCGCGGGTGAGCTGGCGGGCCGGCTGCGGGATTCGTCGTTCGCGGTCAAGTCGGTCGAGCGCAAGCCGTACACCCGCAAGCCCTACGCCCCGTTCAGGACGACCACGCTGCAGCAGGAGGCCAGCAGGAAGCTGGGGTTCTCCGCGAAATACACGATGCAGGTGGCGCAGCGGCTCTACGAGAACGGCTTCATCACCTATATGCGTACCGACAGCATCACGCTGTCGGAGACGGCGGTGGCGGCCGCGCGGTCACAGGCGATCAAGCTGTACGGCGCCGCGTACGTCCCTGACAAGCCCCGCGTCTACGCCAGCAAGGTGAAGAGCGCGCAGGAGGCGCACGAGGCGATCAGGCCGTCGGGCGAGGAGTTCCGCACGCCGGGCGAGACCGGGCTGTCGGGCGACATGTTCCGGCTGTACGAACTGATCTGGCAGCGTACGGTGTCGTCGCAGATGAAGGACGCGGTCGGCGAGTCGATCACGGTCAAGGTGGCCGGCCGGTCGTCGGGGGGCGAGGACGTCGAGTTCAGCGCCTCGGGCCGGACGATCACGTTCTACGGGTTCCTCAAGGCGTACGTCGAGGGGGCGGACGACCCGTCGACCGACCGCGACGACTCGGAGAAGCGGCTGCCCAACCTGGCCGAGGGCGACGCGCTCACCGCGTCCCGGCTCGACGTGGCCGGCCACTCGACCAAGCCGCCCGCCCGCTACACCGAGGCGTCGCTGGTCAAAGAGCTGGAGGACCGCGAGATCGGGCGGCCGTCGACGTACGCCTCGATCATCGGCACGATCCTCGACCGCGGCTACGTGTTCAAGAAGGGCACGGCCCTGGTGCCGTCGTTCCTGGCGTTCGCGGTGGTCAACCTGCTGGAGCAGCATTTCGGCAACCTGGTCGACTACGACTTCACGGCCGAGATGGAGAAGGTGCTCGACGACATAGCGAACGACCGGGCGGAGCGGGTGCCCGAGCTGCAGCGCTTCTATTACGGCGTCGACGGTGACGAGGGCCTGAAGGAGATGGTCACCGACCTCGGCGACATCGACGCCAAGGAGATCAGCTCGTTCCCGGTGAAGGGCACCGACATCGTGCTGCGGGTCGGGCGCTACGGCCCCTATCTCGACCGCGACGGTCAGCGGGTCAACGTGCCCGAGGACATGACGCCCGACGAGCTGACGGCGGAGAAGGCGGAGGAGCTGTTCTCGCGGCCGACGGGCGACAGGGAACTGGGCAAGGACCCGGCGACCGGTCACACGATCGTGGCGAAGGACGGCCGTTACGGGCCGTACGTGACGGAGGTCCTGCCCGAGCCGGCGGAGGACGAGGCGCCGAAGAAGCGGAAGAAGGCCGACGCGCCGAAGCCGCGTACGAGTTCGTTGTTCAAGTCGATGTCGCTCGACACCATCACGCTGGAGGACGCTCTCAAGCTGCTGTCCATCCCGAGGTCGGTGGGCGAGCTCGACGGCGAGGAGGTCGTGGCCTACAACGGCAAGTTCGGCCCCTACCTGAAGAAGGGCACCGACTCCCGTTCGCTGGCCGGCGAGGAAGACCTGCTGACGGTCACCATCGAGCAGGCCAAGGAGCTGTTCGCGCAGCCGAAGCAGCGCGGCCGGCGGGCCGCTGCCGCGGCGCCGCTGCGTGAGCTGGGCGACGACCCCAACTCGAAGAAGCCTGTCGTGGTGAAGGAGGGCAGGTTCGGCCCGTACGTCACCGACGGCGAGACCAACGCCTCCCTGCGCAAGGGCGACACGGTCGAGGACATCACGATCGAGCGGGCGGCGGAGTTGCTGGCCGAGCGGCGTGAGCGGGCTCCGGCGCCGAAGAAGTCGTCGAGGAAGGCGCCCGCGAAGAAGGCCACCGCGAAGAAGCCGGCGACCAAATCGTAAGTAGCATCAGGATGTGTTCGTCCTGATGTTTCTGGGCGTCGTCGGGCTCGCGCATGTCTATCTGTGGCATCGGATGGTGCGTTCGACGACGGGCCCCGGGCGGTTGCGCAAGACGCTGACCTGGGGCCTGGTGGGTTTGGTGCTGCTCGTCGTGGCGGCGTTCGTCGGCTCGCGGGTGCAGTGGGGGCACTGGCTCGCCTGGCCGGGCTACCTCTGGGTGGCGGTGATGTTCTACCTGGTGGTCTTCCTGGTCGTGCTCGAGATCCCGCGGGCCGTGGCGGCGCGGTTGCTGCGCCGGGCCGCGCCGCGGGGCGCGACTCCCGAGCCTGAGCCGGTTCCGGTGCTCGCCGGGGCCGGCGGTCCCGCCGAGGACGAGCCGGTCACGCCGCCCGCGCCGCGGGTGACCCCGATGAGCAGGCGGCTGTTCCTGGGGCGGGCCACCGCCGCCGTGGCCGGCGTGGGTGCGCTGGGCACGGTCGCGTACGGCATGACGACCGCTCTGGGCGACCCCGTGACCGAGCGGGTCAGGGTCGCGCTGCCGAAGCTGGATCCCCGGCTCAGCGGCCTGCGGTTCGCCGTGGTGAGCGACGTGCACCTGGGGCCGCTGACGGGGCTGCGGCACACCGAGCGCATCGTCCGCATGATCAACGGCCTGGAGGCCGACGTGGTGGCGATCGTGGGTGACCTGGTGGACGGGCCGGTCGCCGAGCTGGGGCCGCTGGCCCGGCCGCTCAAGAACCTTGAGTCCCGCTACGGGGCCTATTTCGTGACCGGCAACCACGAGTACTACGTGTCCGGAGGCCCCGGCGAGTGGATCGAGGAGCTCGCGGAGCTCGGCGTACGCTCTCTGCGCAACGAACGGGTGGAGATCCGGCACCAGGGCGCCGTGCTCGACCTGGCCGGCGTCAACGACGTCGGCGGGGCGGACGCGGGCGACCCCCCGGACTTCGACAAGGCGCTCGGCGGGCGCGCGGCGGGCAGGAACACCGTGCTGCTCGCCCACCAGCCCATCCAGGTCGCCGAGGCCGCCCGTCACGGCGTCGACCTGCAGTTGTCAGGGCACACGCACGGCGGCCAGCTCGCACCGTTCAACCTGGTGGTGGGGCTGCAGCAGCCGGTGGTGTCGGGGCTGGCCACGGTCGGCGGCGTGCCCGTTTATGTGACCAGGGGCGCCGGGTTCTGGGGGCCGCCGGTGCGTGTGGGGGCTCCGCCCGAGATCACGATGCTGGAGTTGCGCACCTGACTTTGCGCAATCCACTGGTCACGTAGTGCCATGATGGCGTACAGTATCCGACCGGATACGAATCGGAGGTGCGCCATGGGCTCGTCGCCGGTGGAGCAGGCGCTGCGGCAGGAGGTGGCGCACTGGGCCGAGCGCGGCGGCCTGCTGTTCAGGCAGGCCAGGCAGGCCGCGAGCCTCAACCAGAAGGCCCTGGCAGGCGTGAGCGGCACGTCGCGCACGACGTTGTCGGCCTACGAGCACGGCAGGAAGTCGCCGACGCTCGAGACGGCCGGGCGCATTCTGGACGCCGCGGGGTTCCGGCTGACGCTGGAGGCGAAGGTCGAGTTCGCCGCCCGCGTGACCGGCGACGGGCGCACCTTCCACGTGCCGAGCCGGCTGTGGC
This sequence comes from Nonomuraea mesophila, assembly GCF_004352805.1. Classification (NCBI taxonomy): domain Bacteria; kingdom Bacillati; phylum Actinomycetota; class Actinomycetes; order Streptosporangiales; family Streptosporangiaceae; genus Nonomuraea; species Nonomuraea mesophila. The sequence goes on along the minus strand of NZ_SMLD01000031.1, from coordinate 17,610 downwards.
GGCTGCCGGTCGCGGCGGCGCTCGGCGTCGTACGGGTGCGCGGGCGGGTGCACGACCTGGCCGACCGCGGCGAGCGGCGGGCCGCCTACACCGCGCTGTTGTGCGAGGGCGGTCCGCAGGAGCTGCTCGACCACGTCGACGGTGTGCTGCTCGTCGAACTGTTCGGCGAGCTGGACCTACCGCCCGACGTCCGCGCCGCATGGCGGCCACTGGTGGAGGCGTCGCGACAAGAGGCCGGAGTTGTCACGTGATGATGGATTTGGAGCCCCTTTCGACGCGCGAAACCTGCGCGCCGGCCCGCGGACGTAATACTCTCAGCCACGAGCAGCCGGGCATTTCCGGCTCCTCCCCTGACTGCCCCCTTCCGGTCAACACCTGGATACGCTGAAATCATGACTGCCCCTGGCCGACGCCGCCCGGCTCACGTGCTGGCCAACGCGCCTTTCCGGCGGCTGTGGACCGCCATGTCGGTGTGCAGTCTCGGCGACTGGCTCAACATCCTGGCGCTCACCGCGCTGGCCGGAAACCTGATGCGCGACGACTACCGCGTGCAGTCGCTGGCCATCGGCGGCGTGTTCGTGGCCAAGATGTTGCCCGCGATCCTGCTCGGGCCGCTCGCGGGCGTGTTCGCCGACAGGTTCGACCGGCGGCTGACGATGTTCGCGGCCGACCTCGCCCGGTTCGCGATCGTGTTGTCGATCCCGTTCGTGCACAGCTACCAGTGGGTGATCATCGCGACCGTCCTGGTCGAGTGCATCAACCTGTTCTGGGTCCCGGCCAAGGACGCCACCGTCCCCAACCTGGTGCCCAAGGAGCAGCTCGAGTCGGCCAACCAGCTCAACCTGCTGGTCACCTACGGCACGGCGCCGATCGCCGCCATGCTCTTCGCGGCGTTGTCCGTGGTGGGCGACCTGGCCACCAGCACGGTGCCGTTCCTGGCCGGCAGGGACGCCACGGGGCTGGCGCTCATCGTCAACGCCTGCGCCTACCTCGTGTCGGCGTTCCTGATCTTCACGCTGCGGGGCATCCCCAAGCGTGACGGCGCCATCTCCACGCCGTCTGTGCTCAAGCAGGTCATCGAGGGCTGGCGCTACGTCGGCGGCCACCGCATGGTGCGCGGCCTCATCATCGGGATGCTGGGGGCGTTCGCCGCGGGCGGGGCCGTGGTCGGCGTCGCCAAGATCTACGTCGGCGCGCTCGGCGGCGGCGACGCGGCCTACGGCGTCGTGTTCGGCGCGGTCTTCGTCGGCATGGCGCTGGGCATGTTCTTCGGGCCCCGGCTGCTGCGCCAGCTGTCACGCCGGCGGCTGTTCGGCCTGTCCATCACCGTGGCCGGGCTGGTGCTGGTCACGATCGCGCTGGTGCACAACCTGCCGATCGTGGTCATGCTGACCGTCGTGCTCGGCGCGTGCGCGGGCATCGCCTGGATCATCGGCTACACGCTGATCGGGCTCGAGGTCGAAGACGGTCTGCGCGGCCGTACGTTCTCGTTCCTGCAGTCGACCGCCCGCGTGACGCTGCTGCTCGTGGTCGCCGTGGCCAACCCGGTGGCCGCGATCTTCGGCGTGCACGTGCTGGAGCTGGGCGAGTTCGCCTACCAGTTCGACGGGTCCAATCTGGTGCTGGTGATCGGCGGCGTGCTCGCGACCGCCGTCGGCATCCTGGCCCTGCGCCACATGGACGACAGGAAGGGTGTGCCGTTCACCGCCGACCTGCTCGCCGCGGTGCGCGGCGAGCGGCTGGGCACCGAGCGGGCCGAGCACGTGCCGGGCCTGTTCGTGGCGTTCGAGGGCGGCGAGGGGTCGGGCAAGACCACCCAGGCGCGGCTGACCGCCATCTGGCTGCGTGACCAGGGCTACGACGTCGTGCAGACGCGCGAGCCCGGGTCCACCAAGGTCGGCATGCGGCTGCGCGCGATCCTGCTCGACGCGGCCGAGCGCGGTTTGTCGGCCCGCGCCGAGGCCCTGCTCTACGCCGCCGACCGGGCCGAGCACGTGGAGAAGGTGATCAGGCCCGCTCTCTACCGGGGCGCGCTCGTGGTCACCGACCGCTACGTCGACTCGTCGCTGGCCTACCAGGGCGCCGGGCGGGCGCTCGACCCGGCCGACGTGTCCAAGATCAACGCCTGGGCGACGGGCGGGCTGGTGCCGCACCTGACCGTGCTCATCGACACGCCGCCCCAGGTGGGGCTCACGAGGCTGGGCGGCGCGGCCGACCGCATCGAGGCCGAGCCGCTGGAGTTCCACGAGCGGGTGCGCAAGGAGTTCCGCGCGCTGGCCGCCGCGGCGCCCGAGCGCTACCTCGTGGTCGACGGCACCCAGCCGCCCGAGGTGCTCACCCGCCAGATCCAGGACCGCATCCACGAGATCCTTCCCGACCCGGTGCCGAGGGAGTCAGAAGACGCCACGGGCACGATGCCCGCCATCCGCGACTAGCCTTGCCTCGTGACGGTTTTCGATGACCTGGTCGGGCAGGACCAAGCCACTGCCGTGCTGACGCGGGCCGCTGCGGCGGCCGGCGAGGTCATCGGGGGCGGGCGCGGCGCGGGCATGACGCACGCCTGGCTGTTCACCGGCCCGCCGGGCTCGGGCCGGGAAGAGGCCGCCCGCGCCTTCACCGCGGCCCTGCTGTGCCCCGACGCCGGCTGCGGCCACTGCGACCAGTGCCACCAGGTGCTGATCGGCTCGCACCCCGACCTGGAGTCCGTACGCCCCGAAGGGCTGTCCTACAGCGTCAAGCAGACCCGCGAGCTCATCCTGCGCGCGGCCGGCGCGCCCACGCAGGGCCGGTGGCGGGTCATCCTGTTCGAAGACGCCGACCGGGCCACGGAGTCGGCGGCCAACGCCCTGCTCAAGGCCATCGAGGAGCCGCCGCCCCGCACGGTGTGGCTGCTGTGCGCCCCCGCCCCCGACGACCTCATGGTCACCATCAGGTCCCGCTGCCGGCAGGTCACCCTCACCACCCCCGCCACCGAGGCCGTCGCCCACGTGCTGGCCACCAGCGACAGCGTGCCACCCGACCTCGCCAGGTTCGCCGCCAGAGCCGCCCAGGGGCACATCAGCAGGGCGCGGGCGCTCGCACTCGACGAGGGGGCCAGGACGCGCCGCGAGGCCGTGCTGGGCATCCCACGCACGCTGACGGGGGTCGGCGAGTGCGTCGCCGCGGCCGAACGGCTGGTGAAGACGGCCGAGGAAGAGGCCGCCGCCGCCACCGCCGCGCTCAACGACAACGAGACCTCCGAGCTGCGCAGGATCTACGGCGAGGGCTCCACGGGCAAGGGGCTCAACCGAGGGCTCGTACGCGGCGGAGCGGGCGCGCTGAAGGAACTGGAGGACCGGCAGAAGTCCCGGGCCACCCGCATCAAACGCGATTCGCTCGACTCGGCGCTGCTGGAGCTGGTGTCCTACTACCGCGACGTGCTGGCCATGCAGTTCGGCGCCGCCGTCGAACTGGCCAACGACGACCTCCGCTTCGACCTCGACCAGCTGGCCAAGGCGTCCACGCCCGAGGAGACGCTGCGGCGGATCGACGCGATCATGCAGTGCAGGGAACGCCTGGCGGCCAACGTCAACCCGCAGATCGCGGTCGAGGCGATGATGCTGGCGCTGCGCCCATGAGATGACCGGGTGACAGAAGCAGCAGACGGGGCCGACAGGCGTCTCTGTTACGTGGAAGTCGAACTACTCACCCAACAGGAAGCCCTCGCCCGGCAGCGCGTGGACGTGGCCTCCATCTTCGCCGAGCACCACGTCGGCCTCGTACGGCTGGCTCTGATCATGCTCGGTGACCAGGCGAGCGCCGAGGACGTCGTACAGGAGGCGTTCGCCCGCACCCACGCCGGCCGGAGCAGGCTGCGCGACCCCGGCAAGGCGCTCACCTACGTGCGGTCCGCGGTGCTGAACGGGTGCCGGTCGGTGTTGCGCCGGCGGGCGACCGTGCTGCGGCGGGCGGTGCCGTACGAACCGCCTGTCTGGTCGGCGGAGAGCGCCGCGATGCTCGGGGAGGAGCGGCGGGAGGTGCTGCTGGCGCTGCGCGAGCTGCCGCGCCGGCAGCGCGAGGCCCTCACCCTGCGCTACTACTTCGACCTCACCGACCAGGAGGTCGCCGACACCATGCGGATCAGCGCCGGTACGGCGCGGTCCACGATCGCGCGGGGACTCGCCGCGCTCGGCCGGGCACTAGGGGAGGAATCATGAACCACAGCTCGACGGAGGACCGGCTGCGCACGGCGCTCACGGAGGCGGGCGCGACGCTCGACCCCGGCACGCTCAGGCCGCTGCGGGCGCCGGAGCGGCGCTTCCGGCCGAACTACCGGCTGGTGGCGGCGGCCGCGGCGGTCCTGCTCGGGGGGACGGCGACGGCAGTCGTGCTGGGCGGGCCGGGCGAGGGTGACAACATCGTCGCGACCCCCGCGCAGACACTTTCCGACGAGGAGACGGATCTGGCGGTCTTCCTGTGTACGGAGTCGGCGCGCAAAGACCCGTGCCGGGGGCGGGCGGCCGATCCGGAGCAGATGCGGACGATCGAGGAGACGATCCGGCGGTCGCCGGGCGTCGAGGTGATGGCCTTCGAAAGCCAGGAGGTCGCCTACGGCAAGTTCCGGCAGGAGTACGCGGAGAGCAAGGAGGTGCTGGCCGCGGTCAAGCCCGCCGACATGCCCCCGTCGTTCAGGGTGAAGGTCAAGGAAGGGACCGATCTGCGGCAGACATTCCGGGTCCTTCCGACGTTGCCCGGCGTGGCGCGGCTCTCCGAGCCGGCGAGGCTCTCCGAGCTTCCGACCATGCACGAAAAGGTGCTGCGGATCGCGGTCTTCCTCTGCCTGAAGGGCACGCACATACCGGCGTGCGGGGGAGAGGGCATCAACGGAAGCGGCACCAAGCAGGGCAAGGCGGCGACGGAGGCTGAGTTGAAGGCCATCGAGGAACTGATCGCGAAAATGCCTGAGGTCGAGTCGTACGTCTTCGAGGACCAGGAGGCGGCGTACAAGAACTTCCGTAGCGCGTACAAGTCCAACGAGAAGCTTCTCGAAAGCGCCAAGGTGGAGGACATGCCCCGGTCGTTCAGGCTGACGTTGCGTTCCGGGGCCGACCGGGTCCGTGTGGTCGGCAAGCTCGAGGGGCAACCAGGGGTGGCTCAGATCATCGACGGGACGTGCGTGCAGGAGCAGGCCGCGATGGCGAAGTACGGCCTGGACCTGCCGGAAGTCGACGCGTGCTCCAAGGGCAGCTAACTTCCGGCGCGGATGGGCACGTAATGTGGCAACGGAAGGCCGCACTGTCCCCCTAGGCCGTCAGGAGGCGAGCTCGAGCCCATGGGAATGATCATGGCCGTGAGCTTCACCCGCTACGGAAGGCTCTACTACCTCGACCCGGGCGGGCACAGCCCCAAGGTGGGCGACAAAGTGCTCGTACCCACCGACTCGGGCCCAGAGGTGGCGGAGTGCGTATGGGCGCCTCAATGGAGCAGCGAGGACATCGACGGACTACCCGTGTGCGCGGGGCCGGCCGAGGAGGAACACCTCGCCCGCGACGAATCCAACAAACGCCGCAGAGCCGAGGCCCGCAGCGTGGCCAAACGCCTCATCAAACGGCACACCCTGCCCATGAAGGTCGTCGGCGTGGACTACCTCGACGAGGAGAACGTCTACACCGTCTACTTCTCGGCCCCCCACCGGGTCGACTTCCGCGCCCTCGTCCGCGACCTGGCCCGCAACCTGCGGGCCAGGGTCGAACTGCGGCAGATCGGCCCCAGGGACGAGGCGCGCCTCCAGGGCGGCATCGGGCCCTGCGGGCGCGACCTGTGCTGCGCCACGTTCCTCAAGGACTTCGAGCCGGTGTCCGTACGCATGGCCAAGGACCAGGACCTCCCCGTCAACCCGCTGCGCATCGCGGGGGCCTGCGGGCGGCTCATGTGCTGCCTCAAGTACGAACACCCCCTCTACCAGGAGTTCCGCGCCTCGGCCCCCCGGGTCGGGACGAACGTGGAAACCCCGGAAGGCGCCGGCACCGTGGTGGGACACAACGTGCCGTCCGACTCGGTGGTGGTGCGGCTCAACGACGGAGGACGGCGGTGCGCCTGCTCGAAGGCGAGCGTGTGCGGGCCGCGGAAGGCGTACGACTCTACGTACGGGGAGCAGGGGGGTTAGGTGGGAGCGAGAACCCTCCGGGCTCCTGTAGACTCTGTCACGCCGTACGGCACGCCGCCTTAGCTCAGTCGGCCAGAGCACTTCACTCGTAATGAAGGGGTCTGGGGTTCGAATCCCCAAGGCGGCTCCAGGTCAGAAGCCCTCCGCAAGATCGCGGAGGGCTTCTGCGTGACGATGAGGTCTTCCATGGTGGTGCCGGCTTCACCGGGCACGCCGTCAGCTTCATTCGAGGTTCCACACGAGTACCCGGCCGTCCTCCCCTGCCGTGATGGCCACCGTGCGACCGTCCCAATCGGTGACGCGGACGCCGACAACCTTCCTGCCGTGGTGTTCGTCGAACGGCCCATGGACGAGGCGGCGCTCCGCCAGCGACCACACGCACACCCGACCGTCCTCCGAACCTGTGACCGCGACCGGACGGCCGCCCATGACGCCGACATCCATGCAGGAAACAGAGTTCTCCTTCTCCCCTTCGTCCTCCTCGTCGAACTCTGTGTCAAACTCGATCGAATCCTCATCGATCGGCCCTTCCCACTCCCATGCCCCGGTGTCAAGGTCCCCCAGGATCACCCGGTCCTCGCCGGCCGCCACCACCCGGAGGCGGCCGTCCACCGTCGCCAGACCGACGTCCGCCACGGGCAAGGGGCAGGGAAACTCTCTGACAACGCTCTGGGTGTCGACGCCCCACACCACCACACTGTCGTCGCAGGAGCCGAAGATCACGACCGGGCGGCCGTTCAGCGTGCCAGCTGCGATCCCGGTGACGGTGTCCCGGTTTCCATAGAGCACGGCTGGTTCGACGTCCGAAGCACCGTTGGAGTCTGTACGTGCCGCATCCCACATGTATGTACGGTCGCTACAGCTGATGAAGAACGGTCGCCCGTTCAGCCGCACAGTCGCTACTTTCCCCGTACCGCCGTGGTTGAGACGCCCATGCACGCGGAGAGCTCCGCTCGCCAGATCCCACTGCGCGAAGGACTCCCGGTACTCGGCCCCACCGACCACGATCCGACCGTCCACGACGGCGGCGCAGACGCTAGTGAACAGCCCGGCGTCCTTGTCATTGTCGGTCGGGAGGTGCCCGACCATCGCGCGGAAGTCGTCGGGACGGTACGGCATGTCCAGCCGGTACTGCGTCCATCGGTCCATGGACGGCTCCCAAACCCACGCTGGCGGCTCGACGGCGCAGACGACGAGGAGACGACCGTCGATGGTGACAAGGTCGAGGTCCCAGAGGCGCCTGGCTGGGAGTTGGCTGGAGAGAATAGGTGCAGTCATGCGCCCGAAGTATAGGGATCAGGTCTGACAGACCGCCAAATAGGCAGCCTGACCGCGGCGTCGCGCAGGTGTTGTCGGTTGAGAAATGTCGGCAGTCGCGATGCGCCATATGCGCACTATGTTTTGTTCGAGTGCGAGGATGGGCCCGCTCATTGGCAGGTCGGTAGCGTCGCTCTGGTCTTATGCAGTGTTATTTTCGAGTGCTACAACTTTGAATGCCTCGATCGCTTTGCGGCGGATCATATGCTGATATAAGTGTTTGTCGTCCCGGAAGTCTCATCCCGCGACTTCGTGCAGGTCGATAGCAGTTTTATGCCATTTGGTGAGCCATTCGCCTCCCTCTCGAACAACCATCGATCCGCCGACAACCGCCGGCAGGATCCAAAATCCCGTTCCCACGCCGCACACTCCTTGCGTGGATCACCACTGCCGCTGATACGGACCATGACGTCGAGCTCGCTCTGCCGGTGCTTGGCGTAGTCGAGCGCCAAGACGTCGTCGGCGATGGTCCACACACCAGCCAGGGTGCGTCCCGGGACCTTGTCAGGCACTGCCAGCGGAAGAGGTTCGTTGTAGGAGGCGATCAAGTCCTTACGATGCTGCTGATTCCTGGCCTCCATCCGTCTCTGCTCGATCGTCGTCGTCATGATCACGCATGTGCAGACGACCACAACTGCGAATGACCCGGGGCAACAGCGACGCCGTACTCAACAATCCGGCGGCGCTCGCATAACTCACCACGGCCAGCCAGGTGAATCCGAACCAGGCCAGAAGGGGACGGGGACTTGGCACAGCCAGATCCACCGCGTTGTGTAACACCAGCAACAACACGGGCGCGAGCAACGCGTTTCGGATCGGATGCACAATCCTCAGCACCACGGAGAGCAGCACACCGGCGGGGATGGCCAGCAATACTCCCACAAGCACCCCGGGCAGGACGGTGTACGCCTCTATGTCCTCCTCGTACAGCCGCGACACCGGATACCCGAGTCCGAGACCTACCACCAGCCCCACACCAGCGCCCCGGACAAGATCCTTCCCCATGAGCCAACGATGACATCAACCGATGTAGGGCACAGTCGAACCGCTCAAATAGTGCCTTGTCCGCAGGCTGGGCGGGGTGGGGTTGCGGCGGAATCGTCCGGGGTTGGCGGCGTAGGCGGCCCGGAGCGTCCGGGCTCGCTCGGCCCGGATCTGACCGACGGTGCTCAGATGGACCGAGGCCGGGGTGTGCAGGCCGATGCCGGAGTGCCGGTGCTCGTGGTTGTAGTAGGTGAAGAATTGTCGGCAGAAGGCGCGGGCGTGGGCGATCGAGCCGAAGCGCTCGGGGAAGGCCGGGCAGTACTTCAGCGTCCGGAACTGCGCTTCGGAGTAAGGGTTGTCGTTGGATTCGCGGGGCCGGCTGTGGCTTTGGGCGATGTTCAGGTCGGCCAGCAGTGCGGCGACAGGCTTGGAGGTCATCGAGGTGCCGCGCTCCACGGCGGGTGTCCCTGCTGTCCCTGAACAGCCCCAAGATCTGAACGCAGCGCGCCTACTAGCAGTGCGGCATCGACACCGTGACCGCCATCCAGGGCGGTATGCAACTGGGGGAGGTCCCGAAGCCCAGCGACCCGCACTGGCACGAATGGCTCGACGCGCAGCGCGCCAACGGCGGCGGCGACTGATGCAGGAGAAAGGGAGCTGTCACCACGTTGGTAGAGATCTTCTGCTGCACGCTGTCATTATGTTAAGTGTGCGATCAGTTGCAAATTGTGACTGTGTTCAGGATCGCCTCGAGAGAAGGGCGACAGGATGCATCGGATGATCACAGCAGCAACGGTTCTCGTCCTCGCTGCTGGAGGTGCTGTGGCCACCATGTCGGCCCCGGCCGCCGCCGCGGCTTGATTGAGCCGCGAGGCAGCCACGGCACGCTGCAACGTCAGGCCACCCCACAACGACATCGCTTCCCTGATCGGTGAGGAACCACATCGCCTCAGCAGCCGTCGCGTCAGCGTTCGCTGGAGGCCGCGCGGTAGTGCAGGTCCTGCACGTACGGCGTCGCGCTGATCGCGTACGGCGAGACGACCTTCGCGATCACGGCGGAGTTCCTGGTGATCGTGGCCGAAGCGGCGCCCGGCTTCAGCGGGAACGTCTTGGCGGATACCCCTACGGGTGCGTCGTAGGTCTGCGTCGTGCCGCCGATCGTGACGGACACCTTGCCCGCCGCGGTCAGCATGGTGAGCACCTCGACGGTGTCGCGGGCCGCGGTGCTGCCGGTGCGCAGCTTCATGAGCTTGGTCTGCGTGTACGTCGGCTGGGCCGCGACCGGCTGGATCCTGTGGGTCAGGTACGCCGTGTCGTTGGTGATCTTTGGGCAGCCGAGCTTGTAGCAGGTCAGGTAGTAGGCGTTGATGTCCAGATAGGTCCAGCCCGCGTTCCTGGAGGGGGCGAACTGGGTGTTCTCCGAGTAGTCGTTCCAGGTGGTGAGTTGCACCCAGTCCGCCTTGCCGTCGATCGCCCCTCTCCAGGTGGCCCGGAGGTTCTCGGTGTTGCCGGCCTCGTCGAAGATGCCCTGGTTGGGACGCTCGTCCTGGACGGACACCGGCTGCATCCAGATCTTGCCCATGCTGTGGGCGCGGTCGATGTTGGTGTCCAGGCTGGCATTGGCCGCGGGATTGCGGTTGCCCCAGTTCGAGAAGCCGTAGCTGATCGAGGCGAAGGCGTCGCGGTACTTGTTGAAATCGAGGAAGCAGGGCACCAGGGCGACCTTGATCCCGTGCGTCGTCTCCATGGTCTTCATCCAGTCGGACCACCACGCGGCGGTCCGGCCTTCGGCCTTGAAGGGGGCGACGACCAGGCGGTTGTCGGCGAGCCGGTAGACCGACTTCGACGCGGCGAGCGTGGCCATGGCCGCGGCGAGGGTGGCGCTGTCCACCGAGGCCAGCCCGTTCATGTCCGGCATGAGCACGATCTTGAAGCCCGGATCGACAGCCTCGGCGGCCTTGATGAGGTTCTGCACCCGCGTCCAGTGCGCGCTGGTCACGGAGAGGATGTCGACGGTGAAGCCGTCCAGTCCCGCGGCGATGGCCTGCTTCACCTCGGTCTTCAAGTCCGCCACCGCGTAGTCACCAGCGATCGGGTCGCGCCCCAGCGGCCGGTCGCGGAGCAGCCCGCCGTACGCGGCGTGCTTGCCGCTCTCGCCTTCCGGCTTCAGGTAGTTCCTGGCATAGTAGTCACTCGCGGGCGCCTGGTTGTCAAGCGAGATCGGGTACGGGGTGAAGTAGTGCGCGAACACCTTCTTCGCCGAGGCCCGCAGCGCTGCCGTGCCCGCCAGGGTGAAGGGCAGCGGCCCGTCGGTCTGCTCCCCTCCGGTTCCCTCGGCGTAGGTAACCGTGAGTTTCGGCCCCCGGTTCCCGCTCTCGCGTGAGGACATCAGCACGGTCGTGGTGGCGTCGGTCCCGGTGAGGGCGAACGCGTATGTGCCGTCGCCCTCGACGGCCGATGAGACGTCCAGCTTGGCGGTCCGGCCGGCGGTGAAGCCGGTGTGGGAGCTGAGGGTCGGAGTGCCGAGCGCGGGACGGGTGTTCCAGGTGGTGGCGGCCTCGGTCCAGGCGCCTGTCACCGGGCGGACGGAGACGGTGGTGTCTGTCGTTCTGGCCGAGACCAGGTCCAGCGTGGCCTTAACGTTCTCCGCGTCCTGCGGGATGCCGGTTATCTTGAAGCGGGTCAGGGCGATGCGCTGCCCTGTGGTGGCGCTGCCGCACCCGGTGCCGCAGACGCTCAGCCAGGTCGCGGTCGCGAAGCTCTTGGCTGGCTCGGCCTGGCTGACGAACACGTCCTCCGCTGCGGCGAACGTCTTGCTGACGGAGGCGACGGCGGACGCCTGCACCGGGGCGACCGCGGAGGTCGCCAGCGTTGCGATGCTCGCCACGAGCACCCATAACGTTCGATATCTGTTACCCATGAAACTTCCTTGTCTTACGGCACGGTGCGCTGTCTGGCGGTCGGCCGCCAGACAGCGCACCCTCAAGAAGCGCGTCAAGCACATGCACGAGTTCGGTCTGTCCGACGGGGACATCGGGAATCTGCGGGGCCTGATCCAGCAGCGCATGCAGCAGATCCGCACCAATGCCAATGACGAGGCCGTCAGGTCTTCGAGGGTTTGTCGTCGGTCCTTCCCGCCTTGATCAGCGCGACGGAGTTCGACATCGTACCGGGCTCGAAGCCGGTCTGGAATACGCGCGGCTTCACCACGACGTACTCGCTCGCCAGGGCCCGTGCGGTCGCCTCGTAGATGATCGGCCGACCCTCCGCGACGCCGTCGCCGAGGCGTCGTCCTGGACGCGGTGACGGTGCCGTAGAGCAGCGGCGCACAGGGCGGGAGGGGCAGGCCGGCTCGTCAGCCGCCCGGAGGTGTTCAAGGGCAGCCCGCCTGCGGCGGCCTGCCGCGTCGGGCGGTCCCTGGCCGCGCTGCGGCTCTCCGGCCGGTCGCGGCCAGCACCGCCCGCGCGCTCAGGTGATCGTGCGGGGACTGAAGGACGATGATGGATGGATCAGCTTCTGCAAGGTGGGGTTGAACATCCGTCGGGGCGGCGGCATGGAACGGGGCACTCTGTTCGCCGCCAAGACTGAACTGAAGGGTTGAACCCCAACGGGGTCCACTCATGAGCATCAACGGTGCTGTGCGCCGCAACCCGGCCATGGGCTTGCCGTCCACCAGGCATGCGGCCTGGGAGGGATCGGGTCGGCGCCCGGCTCCAGGTACATCCGCTGGTCACGCCACGTCTCGCAGCACCGGTTGACTCGTCCGACGGGTCGCCACGTGGGGCGGTGCGGTCGACGACGATCGGCCGGTTGTCGACCTCATGGCAGGGCAGGGCTGCGCTCGTGAAGTGACGGTACGGGGTGCGCGGCGAGATAGTCCTGAAGTTCGCGGTGCCGGAACTGGTAGGCCGTTCCGGAAATCCGCAGTAGCCCCGCGCCGTAGCACCGGTCCAGGAACCGGCCGAGCCGCCACGGCAGCCGTCCTCGGGTGGACAGGAGAAGCCCCAGGTAATGGTGCGACAGCCGCAGTGACATGGATGAGCCGAAAGCCGAGCCGTACAGCGCGCCTGCGGTGAGCCCCGCTGTGAGCGAGAGCCCTTCCAGCTGCAGGGAGAACATCGCCCCGAGCATCAGTCCGAATGCGGGGCCGTGAGTGAGGGCGACCATGAATATCGAGATGACCTCGTTGCGGATTACCGCTTTCGGGTCGGTGTCATCGCGGCGGGAACGGAAATGTTTGCTCTGCTCATGTGTCATCCCGATGCCGAGCAGGAGGCCGAAAACGACCGGTGCCCACGGCGGGAGTTCGCCGCCGAATTCCGGTATGAGAACGACTGCCAGCAGGGTGCCGGCCGCGACCAGGAGTACGCCTGACACCGCCGTACTCATGCGATCGCGGGTGTTTCGAACTCGGCCGGAGCTGACCACGTCCGCCTTGGGCCACACCTCTTTTCGGGCGTTGACAGCGTCCATCAGCACGCCCAAGGTCGCCACACCCGGCAGCCAGAGAAGAAGGAACGCGACTACATCCCGTGCGGGTATGCGGGCATTCAAAATTTCCATCTGCGAGAACGTCAGGACGACGACGCCGGCGTAGAGGGCGACCATGGGAAGGGCGAGGGCCAGGGTCACCAGCGCGCCGATGAACCGAGGGCGATCTCCCGCCAGCGGCCACAACTGGTGCGGCACGAGATCGGTGCTGGACAGCATGCGGCCGTGGAACGGCGGCCGGCTCGCGTTCGTCCGCAGATAGCCGGCCAGTACGGCCAGCCAGGCATGGGTCTGCTCAGCGGTCGGCCCTTTCCCGGCCGGATCCGCGGCGGCCAGGCGGGCGGGGATGAACAGGCTGAAGAGGTGCTCTCGTACGGACGATTCGTCGGCGAACTCCGTGAGGGCCGCAGGGGAGCGGACGTAGCGCCCGGTGTGCGGGTCACGTTCCTCGTAGACGCTGGCCGCCAGCGTAAGCCGCCAGGGCGTGTTCAGAGCGGCGGCCAGGACGTGACCGCCGGAGGTGAGCGCGTCCAGCACCGGCAGCCAGCGGTCCGGGTCTTCCTGGTCGGTGATGGCCTGGATGAATTGCCACGCCTTGTCCCCCGTCACCTCGTCCAGGTTGACGCGGGCGACGCCACGGGGGGTGGCCCGGTCGGCGACCAGGGCGTCGTACTGGTCACTGCGGCAGGTCATCACCAGACTGCAGCGATTCAGTCCGTGTTCGTAGTCCTCCAGCGCACGCAGTACCCGGGCGGCCCGTGACCCGTAGCCTGGCTCGTCGCTTTCATCCATCTCGTCCAGCCCGTCGACGACGGGCAGGATCCGCTCAGCGGCCACGAGCAGTTGGGCGGTCACCGGCTTGAGACCGTAGGTGGTGATCAAGTGCCGGTAGAGCATCTTCGCAGTGGGCACGTCCGCGTCCAGGCTCGCCCCCGAGATGCGTACCGGGACGGGATCGTCCGGTGGCCTGTTGTGGAGGAGTTCCAGGATCAACTCGATCGCGAGGACGGTCTTGCCCGCCCCTGCCACGCCGGTGATCGCGAGTCGTCGGGGTGCCGGCAGGCTGCGGAAGTAGTCGGCCACCTCTGCCAAGGTGCCTGCCGGTGGAGCTGGGGCGGAACTGCCGGTGGGGTCGGTGGAGAAGCCGACATCGATGACGGCGTCCTTGCCCTTGCGGCCCAGCAACTGCGCCCGCTGGGCCTTCTCCGCGGCCAGCACCCGCCTGGCGAGCAATATCGTCGCCGCCTGGACGTCGGTGTCGGCCGGCCGCTGCGCCTGCCACCATGACAGCCCGGCGATGGCGATCCCGATGAGCGCCAGCACCGCACTGACGGGGTCCACCTCGCCGGGGTGTCGCATCCACAGCCGGAGTGCGCCGGCGACCAGCAGGACGATCCCGATCGCGAGCCCCGCACCGAACCACCATGTCCTCGCCCGCCGGTTCATGGCTCCAGCATTCCAAGCGAATACCTGGCGTGCGGCGATTTTCAGGGGTTCGCCCGCTCTGCGTCGGCCCGAGAGTGTGGACCGACGCCGCGGCCAACAAGAGCCCGGTCAGGAGTGACACACGGCCGGATCAGCGCGCCCACCGTGCATACGGCTTTTGGTGCGCGTTGTCGCAGCTCAGGACCGAGGCGTGGAGGAAGGTTGGGTGCTGCCTCAGGAACGGTTGGCGCGGATCTCGTCGTGGTGGTCGGCCACCCAGCCGATCATGTGCTTGACGATCTCGTACAGGCCGCCGCCGAGCGGGGTGAGCGCGTACTCGACGCGTGGTGGCACTTCGGCGTAGGCGGTACGGCTGAGCAACCCGTCCTCTGTGAGCTGGCGAAGGGTGTGGGTCAGCATGCGCTGGGAGATGCCCGGGATCTGGCGCTGCAGGTCGGTGTAGCGCATCGGGCCGCTTGCCAGGGCGGCGACGATCCGCATGCTCCATTTGTCGCCCACCCGGTCGAGCACCTGGCGGATGAAATCCATGGGCTCGGCCGGGATGCTCGCGCGCCGGGTTCCCTGCGGACGTCCTCGACCGCGGCTCTCTGACCGATGCCCTCAACGAGGCCAAAGCCCGCTTCGGTGCCATCGACGTGCTGGAGTACTCGCCGGCCCCGCACTCCCCGGTGCCCGGCCTCACTCCGGCCGTACCCTCGGAGGTCACGGTGGACAATCTGCAGCCGATGATCGACTACAACGTGTACGGTGCCATCACGGCGGCCCAGGCGGTCCTGCCCGCGATGCGCGAGGCGGACGCCGGGGCCCTGCTGTTCAGCACCGGTGGCGGTTCCGTGGACCCGGTGCCGATGTTCGGCAACGTCATCTCGGACGAGCGACGCTGAACGGCCCGGTGCTCATCGGCCGGCCGCTGCAGGACCGCACCGCTATGAGACCATGCAATCCCATTTGATGTAGTGATCATTTCCGATGATGTCGTGAAACTGCATCCGCGTGCACCATTCCTGGTTGCCTTTGGGATTTCGTTTCTGCCCGGTGCTGCCGCTGCAATACCGGTTTCGGGGGCACTTCTCCGTGGTGGAGGCCACCTTTTTGTTGTTGCGGTAGAGCTTCACGACCAGCCGCCCGGATGTCTCGCCCTTGCAGCGGACACCGCCACCGCCATAGACGGATCCGCGTTGGTCGACCCGGTCCGCCAGGGCCCAGGAGGTGCAGAAGGCTGCCGCTTCTGCTGTCGTCGCTGTGGCGGTGCTCGCGGTTGTCGTGGCGTTGGCGGAGCCCATTGGGGCGAGCGCCGATCCAGCCGCTACGGTGATGGTGAGTACGCTCATTCCTCGGAACATGTGCGACACGGCTCCTTGTTGTTGATCAATGCTTGATGGAGTTCGTGGTGAAGCTCTTGCTGCCGCTGTCCCAGGAGGCGTTGACCTTGCCGTACCACCGCTGTTTGCCCGGTTTCCTGTCGGTCACCGCCACGGAGGCGTCGCAATACCGGCCGTGAGTCCCCGTCTCACATATTCCGGTGTCGACGAGTGTGCCGGATCGGTACAGCCGAATGCGCAGCTTCATCGGTGTCCAGCTCGGAGCCGCGCAACTGATCCAAGCCCCGGCAGAGACTTTGTTCGGAGAGCTGTCGTGGGTGTCGGTGACGCCGCCGACTGAGCAGCGGATCATGGCATTCGCCGAGATGGCGGGCGCCGTGGCGGCGTGTGCCGATCCGGATGGCGCAACACTCAGCGAGGTCGCGATGGCAGCAATGCTGACGACGGTCAGGCGCCTTTTTCGCACGCCGGCGATCGGATTGAGATTCATGAGTCCTCCGGCAGGTGGGATTGTGTGAACGTCCGCCGGTCGCCGGCCGGCTTGACGGACAGGGCGACATCGACACATGCGGCTGGCAACCCTTCTGTTTCGGTGTTGCAAGCCGATCCTGGACGCCGCCCGGCGTTCGGGTGAACCTGTCAGCTGCCAGGGGACTGGTCTTCTGTCAAGATCCGGGGCTTACCCCGTTGCTCTTCGTCAGGTGGGTGGAGCCAGTCGGAGGCGCAGCCGGCGGACCGTGCCGCTCCAGCGTGCGGGCCGGGCGACGGCGCCGGTGACCGCGTGCTCGGCGCGGTCGAAGCTGTCCTCGATCAGCGCGTCGTGCAGCGGCCGGAAGATCAATGGCCAGGTCAGACGTGCCGGTCCGTGCGTGGACATGGCGAGCGTGTGGCCGAGCACGGTGTGGTCATGCTCGGCCGACACGGCGTACTCGTGGAAGCCGTCGAAACCGCGCGGGCCGGTGAAGGCGAACCGGATCCAGCGGCCGGGCACGTAGTGGCTGACGACGTACCTGACGGGGCCGTGACCCCCGACCGCTCCGGTGCCCAGTGGCCGGTCGAATCGCATGGCCGGCCAAGTGGAGTGCGGCCACAGCAGGTCGGTCGGGCCGGCGAGCGTGTCGATCAGCCGGCCGACCTCGTCGAGCGAGGCCGGCAGCGCGCGCTGGTGGATGTTGAGCACGGCCATGGCTGACACCTCCGTATTAGCGAGACCTCTCTAGAACAGATAATAGAGAGTACTCTCTATTACGTGCCCAGACCGCCCCGTTATGACGTCGACGACCTGCTCGACGCCGCCCTCGCGCTGACGGTCGCGAAGACGCCGACCGGCGTGTCGGTGGCCGGACTCGCCCGGCATGCCGGAGTGCCGAGCGGTTCGGTCTACCACCGCTTTCCCAGCCGCACGGTGCTGCTCGGCGAACTGTGGCTGCGTACCGTTGACCGGTTCCAGGAGGGCTTTCTCGCCTGTCTCGCCGACCGGGACGCCTGCCGGGGCGCCCGTACCGCGGCCCGGTACGTGGTCGACTGGTCCCGCGCCCATCCCGACAGCGCGCGCCTGCTGCTGTATTCGCGCCGGGACTTCGTACCCGAGGAATGGCCGGCCGAGCAGACCGCACGCGCCGCGGCCCAGGACCGTCGGTTGCGTGCCGCGCTGCGTGCCCTCGCCGGCAGGCTCGAAGTAGACCTCGAGCGCCTCGCGATCGCTGTGGTGGACCTGCCGTACGCCGTGGTGCGCAGGCACCTCGCCGACGGCGGTGCCATCGCGTCCAGCGTCGCCGACACGGTCGAGAACTGCGCCGACACCCTGCTCCGCGCCTGGCTGTCGGGGCCGCAGAGATAGCGCCCGACCCGGATGATCTCGACGGCGGCTGATGACGATCGCCCCCGACCGCCGCCGCCCCTGAC
>NZ_SMLD01000319.1:0-4468 GCF_004352805.1 Nonomuraea mesophila | reverse complement strand
GCACACCCCCGACCTCCTGCGCGTGGCGCACACCGCGCTGCGCGCGGCGCCGGCCCGTACCGAGGTGTTCACCTTCGGCACCGAACTCACGCGGATCACCGCCGCGCTGTCGCACCCGCACGCCGACCAGGCGCTCAGGTCGGTGTCGGAGCTGGTCACCGACGCCGACGGCGGCACGGCGATCGGCGCGTCGCTGCACCGCTTCCTGGGCGAGCCGCGCTTCGCGGCGCTCGCCCGGGGCGCGCTCGTGATCGTCCTGTCCGACGGGCTCGAACGCGGCGACCCGGGCCCCATGGTCCGCGCCACCGCCCGCCTGTCCAGGCTCGGCCACCGGCTCGTCTGGTGGTCGCCCTTGGCCTGCTCGCCCACCTACCGCCCCGCCACGCGCGCCATGTCCGCCCAGCTTCCGAGCCTTGACCACCTCGGCGGCGTCCGCGACCTGGCCACCGCGCTGGCGGAGGTGCGCCGTCTGCCCGCCGTCCTGTCCGGCCGCCGCGGCACCGCGGCACGCCACTGGCCCGCCACACCTCCGGGAGCATCGCGATGACCGGAATCGTCGACTCGCACCACCACATCTGGCGGGCCGCCGACCTGCCCTGGCTGCAGGGGGAGATGGTCCCGCGCATCTTCGGCCCGTACGAGCCGATCCGCCGCGACTATCCCGTTTCCGAGTACGTCGCGGAAGCGGCCCCCTGCGGCATCTCCTCGGCCGTCTACGTCCAGGCCAACTGGCCGCTCGACCGCTCCGTCGACGAGGTGCGCCGGCTGCGCGACGTCCATGCCGAGACCGGCTGGCCCACCGCCGTGGTGGGCTGCGCCGACCTCTTCGCCGACGACGCCCCCGACGTCCTGCGCCGCCAGGCCGCCCTCACCCCGCTCGTCCGCGGAACCCGGCTGCAACTGCACTGGCACGAGCGGCCCGAGTTCCGTTTCGCCGCCGCGCCCGACCGCATGAAGGACCCCGTCTTCCGGCGCAACCTCGCCGCGGTCGCCGACCTCGGCTGGCTGTTCGAGCTCCAGGTGTTCCCCGCCCAGCTGCCCGACGCCGCCGACCTGGTGGCGGACTTCCCCGAGATGACGTTCGTGCTCGTCCACGCCGGGATGCCGGTCGGCTTCGCCCCGCCGGCCGTGGCGGAGTGGACGCGGGGCCTGAGAATGCTCGCCGACCATCCCAACGTCGTGGTGAAGCTCACCGGCCAGGGCACGTTCGTGCACCGCGTGGACCGGGCGCTCATCGAGCGGGTGGCGACCACGTGCCTCGACCTGTTCGGCTCGGGCCGCTGCATGTGGGGCAGCAACTTCCCCGTCGAGAAACTCTGGACCGACCTGCCCACCCTGCTGTCCACCTGGCAGGACGTGCTCGCCGGACGGTCCGCCGGGGAGATCGGCGACGTCTTCACGGCGACGGCCACCCGCGTCTACGGCCTCTGAGCACCCCGCGCTGCGGCAGGACGCGCATCCGGCGACGTACAGGCACGAATCCCGGTGCCGGTCGCGGGCGGGACATTGACATCGTGCGTCGGATGTCTGCATTGTCTGCTCAGCAAGGAAGGTGATCGCGTGTCCCATCCCGGTGACGGCTCCGCCCCGGGTCGGACTCCCGCGTGGCGCTACGCCATCGGGATGTTCGGCACGTCCATCCCGATCAACATGATCAAGGGATCGACGATCCTCTTCTACGTCGACATCCTGGGGCTGGACGTACGCGCGTACGGCGTCGTCATGGTGGTGTACGCGGTCATCGACGCGGTCGACAACCCCCTGCTCGGCCATCTGTCCGACCGCACCAGGAGCCGGTTCGGCAGGCGACGGCCGTGGTTGCTGGCCGGCGCGCCGATGCTCGCGGCCTGCATGGTGGCGTTCTTCTCCGCGCCGGACTCCCTGGACGGCATCGGGCTCGTGCTCTGGTTCGCCGTGTTCGCGATCCTGTGCGAGGCTTTCGACTCGATGCTCAACGCGAACTACGGCGCGCTGCTCCCCGAGCTCTACCCGCGTGAGCGCGACCGCGCCGTGGCCAACAGTCTGCGCCAGGGCTTCCAGCTCGCGGCACTGGTGATCTCGCTCGCGGTCACCCCGGTGCTCACCACGAGCGTCTTCGGCACCGAGGAGTCCACCCAGGGTTTCCGGATCACCGCGATCATCTACGGCGCCATCGCCCTCGTCGTGATCGTGTTCATGGCGCTCGGCGCGCGCGAGCGTCCCCGCTACTCCACGCGCGAGCGGCCCAGGCTGCTGCCCAGCGTGTGGTCGATCGTGCGCAACCCGATGTTCTGGAAGGTCGGGCTCACCGGCGCCTGCTACGGCGTGGCCATGGCGCTCGTGTTGTCCGGCATCCAGCTCTACGTGCGCTATTCGCTCGGGCTGCCCGTCGGCAACGCGCTCTACCTGCAGGGCATCGTCATCCTCATCTCGGCGGGCGGCCTCGTCGTGTGACCGCGCGTCGTCGCGCGGCGCGGCGCCCTGTGGGCCTGGCGGCTGGCCTTCGCGGTCCTCGCGGCCGGCTTCGCCGCCCTGTTCCTCGCCACCGGCCTCGTCACCGCGATCGCCGCGGGTGTGCTGGTGGGGGCCGGCTGGTCGGGCATGCTCGCCACGAACGACCTCATCGTCGCGCGTGTGCTGGACGCCGACGCGGCCCGCAACGGGGAGCACCGCGAAGGGCTGTTCCTGTCCGCGTTCGGCTTCTTCGGCCGGCTCAACGGGATCGTGACCGGGCTCGCGCTCACCTCGCTCGGCGTGTTCTTCGGCTACAACTCCGGCGACGACCCGGGCGCCGACCCCGGGTTCGCGTTCCGGGTGTACCTGTGCGTCTACCCGTTCGTGCTGACGGCGATCGGCGCGGTCGCGGCGCGGTTCGTCTCCGTACCGATCGAGACGCCCCCGGAGGCGTCCGAGCCGGTCGAGCCGCCGTCGCGGAGCCCCGCGGGCGGGCAGGACGGACCGCCGCCTCCTGACGGCGCGGACGAGCCGGCCGCGGAGGCTCCGCGATGAGCCGCCGCCTCGTGATCACGGCCGACGACCTCGGCAGGGAGGCGGGCACCACGGAGGTCATCGTCGCGCTGCTCGCCGAGGGGAACGTCACCGCGACGACGCTCATCTGCGTCTCGCCCGCCGCGGAGCGGGCCGCCTCCCAGGTCGCCGAGCTCGGCGTCGTGCCGCGGCTGCACGTGACGCTCACGAGCGAGCGCGGGATCCCGCGCTGGCGGCCGCTCCACGGCGCGGCCTGCCTGGCCGACGGCGACGGTACGCTCCACGACGATCCGTTCGTCCTGGGAGCCCGGGGCGAGGCACGGCACGTCATGGAGGAGGCGGACGCGCAGCTGCGCTGGATGCGCGTCCGGCGCCTGGCGCCCGTGGCGGCCGACTCCCACGCCGGCACCCTCTACGGCCTGCACGGCCGGTCATGGCTCGCCGAGACGCTCGAATGGTGCGCGCGCCACTGCCTCGCCTTCCGGCTGCCGCGCGACCCCGAGCCGTACATCGGCGGGCCGCTCCCGCCGCGGCTCGCGCAGGCCCACGAGCACGCCGTCGCCCTCGCCGACGCGCTCGGCGTGGCCCTCCCGCAGACGATCGCCACCAACCGTCGCACGGCGCACGAACTCGGCACCTACGAGCGGCTCAGGGACGACTACCTCCGCCGCCTCGCCGCCCTTCCCGAGGGGACGAGCGAGCTGTTCCTGCACCCGTCCCGCGAGGACGCGGTCACGGGGCCCGACGGCGTCGTACGCGCGTGGGAGGCACGGTTGCTGCGTGACCCCGTCTGGCACGACGCGCTGGAGAAGGAGGGCGTCGAACTCGCCGGGGGCTGGTGGGACTGAGGGCCGCGCGGCCGTCGGGATCGTGGACCACGCCGGACTCGCCGGACCCTCGCCGGACCTCGTTGGACACCGTGCCGCGTCCTCCGAGATACTTGCTGTCTCAGCAGCCACGACACACCGCCACCAGCGAGTCAGAGGGATCACTCGATGCCAATGGACGGTCCGACCGTCGATCAGGGCGTGCGAGAGATGATCCTGCTGATGCCCCGGCTCGTCGCGCGGGCCAAGCGCACCCCGGTTCCCGAGCAGCTGCAGGACTTCGCGCTCACGCCGCGCCACCTGTCGCTGCTGGCCCTCCTGCTGCACGACGGTCCCGCCACGGTCAAGACGCTGGCGGGACGGCTGCAGGTCGCCTCGACGACGGTCAGCCTCATGGTCGGCGACCTGAGCCGCAAGGGCATCCTCGCCCGGCACGAGGACGAGCGCGACCGGCGGCGGACCATCGTCAGCATCACCGGCGAGCACCGCGAGGCGATCGAGGGCTGGCTGGCCGCGGGTGCGGCCGCGTGGCGGACCGCGCTGGAGCCCCTGGCCCCCTCGGAGCGGCAACTGGTCATCGACGCGCTGCTCACCTATGAGCGCGAGACGATGAAGAGCACCCGCCGGCCCGACTGACCGGGTCCGCGGACTCCGGGCGGGCGGGTGCTCTTCAT
>NZ_SMLD01000318.1:0-4483 GCF_004352805.1 Nonomuraea mesophila | reverse complement strand
CCGGCCCAGCGCGTCGCCCACGGGCGTGCGCAGGTCGATCGCCACGTCGGCGTGGTCGGCCGGCCGGGTGGGGGCGGGCACCGGCTGGGCGCCGGGCGCCAGGATGCTCATCACGTCGCCCGCCGGCGCGGAGAAGGTCACGGTGCGCTGGTCGGCCAGCTCGGACTGCGCCGGGACCGCGGGTTTGACCGGCTCGACCAGGTCGGCGAGGCCGGAGGAATGGTTGGACGCGGCCGGCTGGCGCTGCGGCAGCGGCCCCTGGACGGTGGTCGCGTCGGGGTCGGCGGAGGCGGCCACGGGCCGCGGCCTGGCGCTGCGGTCGGCGCGCTTGCCCGGACGCTCCGAGCGGCGCTCGGCTGGCGGGCTCGCCGAGCGGTCCGCGGGACGCTCGCCCCCGGCCTCGGCGCGGCGTTCGGCTCGCTGCTCCGCGGGACGGTCGGCGCGGCGCTCGGCCCGCTGCTCCGCGGGACGCTCGCGCTCGACGGGACGGGAGGCGCCCTTCCTGGCCGCCACGGTGCCGCCGGCGCCGAAGCCGCCCTCCTCCGCGTCGCTGCGGATGTTGGCCCAGAACTCCTCGTCCTCGTCGTCGGAGGTCGGGTTGCCCCACTCGTCGACACCGCGCCGGCCACGCTGGCCGGTGCGTGCCGGCTTCGGCGCCTTCGGCTGGTCGATCGGGCTGAAGTCGGGGCTGAAGTTCCTCATCCGCGGCTCGTGCGCGGCGAACTCGTCCGTCGAACGCGCGTGGGTCGACTCCTCCTTCTCGGCCATCTCCTTCAGCCGTTCCGGAGGAAGCGAGCTCTCCCTGCGGTTCATCGAACGCATGCCCAGTGCCACGACGACGAGCACGAGGAGCACGACAGCGACCAAGCTCACTACGACCGCGATCATTGCACCACCCTCAAAGCCATGGCCTCCCTTTGGCACCGATGAGATCGCGCGGCCATCGACGCGATCTGCCCCCTTTGATCACCAGTGCCTAACGATTGGATCTGATTCTGTCGGACCACTATGAGCGTTGTCACACCCTACGTGAAGAATTGGTACATCTGCACTACACGTCGTGTTTGATCCCTCACGGTGGGTCGACCGCAGTGAGCCGTCCCCGGGCTATGGTATGGTCCGCGATCTGCTTAAGGATCTCGGGAAGGTCGAGGGGAGGGGCCCCCTGCTTCCTTTCGACCTTGTCGTTCAGCGTGTAGACGGTGAAACGGTAGGTGCCCGGTCCGCAGGGGGGATCGTAGCCCGGCTTCCCGCTCGGCAGGGGCGCCTGCCCCGTTCCTTCCGGAGGCTCCTTGGCGGCGTTGGGGCCCAGCTCGGTCGTGGTCGCCGGGATGTTGTAGAGCACCCAGTGCACGGTGGACGTCGACGATGTATGGCTGTCGACCACGATCGCGATCGACTTCGCCTTGGGCAACGGCTGACTCGACCAGCGCAGCGGCGGGCTGCCCTGGGTGCCCTTGCAGGAGTAGTCGCGCGGCAGCGGCTCGCCCTCGCGCAACTCCGGGCTCGAGACATTGACCTCCGCGATGTCCTCGGCCTGGGATCTGCCGATGAGGCTGCCGCAACCCGACAGCGCGAACGCGACGGCCACCGCTGTCACACTGACAGCGATGCGGCGCACGGGTGTCGCCGTGTTACACAGCCCCATGACGGACGATGCTACGCGCGTCTCGGCGGTGTGCAGACCGTTTCCCGATGGTCGGTGGCCGGTAAAGGATCCGAAACCGGTCAGAATCGCGGCATCTCAGCCGTGAGGTTGAACACAAGGACGCTGTTTCGCCCTGCGGAGGGCCTGGATCGAGCCTTCCCGCGGGACCCTTTCTGGCCTGCTGGTACACCGTGGCGGGTATCGGAGGCGATCACCTAGCGTGACCCGACAAGACGGACATCGGGCCGTTCTCCGAACATACGGAAAAATCAGGTGCGCCAGATCGTACAGAACGGTAAAGAGCATCAGGCGCAGGGCGCGGCGGGCGCGAACGGCGGCTGCCACGTGCGTGAGGGCGCTCGCGCTGTGGTGCGGTCTGCGCTCGCCGGGCCTGGCTGGCACGAACGTGGCGCCGCCGACGTGGCCATGCTCGACAGCCTGCGGCAGGCCGCCATCGAGCATGGCACCCGCCCCCGGAGGCCGTCGGCAGACACGCCGGGACGGCCCGTCGATCTTTACCGCCCTCGAGCCGATCTCCGTGCCGGATTCGCGGCCTAAGCTGGTGCTGTGACCTCATCAGGCCCGATCCGTGATCCGGCGAATCGCGTTTCGCCCAAGGCCATCCGCCTGTGGTTGTTCGAGTCGTTGATCGCGTTCGTGTTCTTCCTGGGCGGTGCGCTGCTGGTGGCGCAGTGGCTCGACGGCAGCCGATGGTGGTGGGTCCCCGGCTGGTACGCCGACAACTCCTGGCTCCTGCCGGCCGCCGTGGTGGTGCTGCTCCTGCCGTTCCTGGTGGCCGAGCCTTTCGTACGGTACGCCGTGCACCGCTGGGAGCTCTCAGGCGACGTCGTCTACGCCAGGTCGGGGTTCCTGACCAGGGAGTGGGTGTTCGTGCCCGTGAGCCGCATCCAGACGGTCGACAAGGGCCAGGGGTGGCTGGAGCGGATGCTCGGTCTGGCCACGCTTGAGATCCGCACCGCGTCCCATGCCGGTTCCTCGACGATCAAGGGCCTCGACTACGGCGAGGCGGCCCGGCTCGCGGAGCAGCTCGCGCACCGGGCGGAGGAACTCAGGGACGATGCCACGTGACCGCCCCGCGACGCCCCGAGGAGACGCGATGACCGGCGGCGCACCTCACGACGGCCCTGAACCCTCACCCGGCGCCGACCCGCCACGGCCGGACGACGCCACTCCGCCCGGTCCCGAAGAGAACGCGCACCCCGAGCAGGCGGCCCCCTGGACGGTGCGGCCGCACCCGGGCGGCCCCCCGCCGTGGACGCCGGGCGGTCCGCCGCCCACCGGAGGTCCTGAGCGGCCCCCGGCCGGCCCGCCGCCCTGGGGGCAGCAACAGCCCCCGGGTGGTCCGCCGCCGCCCGCCCGTGCACCGCTGCGGCTGAGCCCCAAGGTGCTGCTCATCGATCCGGTACGCATGCTGCCCTCCCTCCTGCTCCCCCTGGTCGGCGTCCTGTTCGTGGGCGGCTTCTCGGCCAGGTCGTACGGATGGGCGGCCCTGGCCGTGGCCGGCACCGTGGTGTTCGCGATCGTCAGGTGGGCCACCTTCACGTACGAGATCGTCGGTGACCGCCTCGAAACGAAACGTGCGCTGATCAGCCGGTCCGTCCGTACCATCCCGCTGGAGCGGATCCGCGGCGTCGACGTGTCCACGCCGCCGATGCACCGGCTGCTCGGCCTGTCCATACTCAAGATCGACACGGGGGCGAGCGGCGGCGACGAGGAGGCCGAGCTCAACGGGGTCACCCTGGCGGAGGCCGAACGGCTCAAGGCCGTCCTGCTGCGCCGCGCGGCCCGTACCGGCGCGGACCCGTCCGGCGCCCTGGAGCCGGAGCCCGCCGAACAGCCGATCATCCGCGTCCCGCGCAGATGGCTGCTGTACGGGCCGCTGTCCGGCGCGTACCTGCTGACCCCCTTCGCGCTCCTCGGCGGCGCGGTCGGGCTCGCCTTCCAGCTTGGGGACGACCTGGGCTTCGGCCGGACCGTCGCCCTGACCCTCGGGGAGTGGTTCTGGGAACGCCCCTACCTGCTGCTGGTCGTGGCCCTGCTGCTGGTGCTGGCGATGCCCTTCGTGGGCGGGCTGATGTACGCGGTCTTCAACTGGGACTTCTCCCTCAAACGGCGCGACCGCCACCTCGTGGCCGAACGAGGGCTCATCAACCGGCGCAGCGTGTCGCTGGAGTCGGCGCGCGTACGCGGCTACGAGATCGTCGACGGTCTCGCGGAACGCTGGGCGGGTGTCGTACGCGCCTGGGCCATCGTGACCGGGCTCGGCGACTCCGAAACCCGCGGGCAGCTCCTTCCCGACGTTCCCCGTGCCGTGGCCTTCCAGGTGACCGGCGACGCGATCGGCCCCTTCCGCGCGGACCTGCGCCCCCACCCGCCCGTCGCCCGCCGGAGGCGCCTCTTCCGCGCCGTCGCCCCGTGGCTTGTGGTGGCGCTGGTGAGCCTCGCCGGGATCTGGGCGACCGGATCGCTGCTGTGGAAGACCCTCCTGGTGCTGGCATTGCTGCTGACCGCCGGGGGGGTTCCGCTCGGGCTCGACAGGTACGCGTCGCTCGGGCACGGCTACGACGGGATGCGCCTGTCGGTGCGCTCGGGGTCGCTGCGACGCTCCCAGGCCGTGGTCGAACGCCGCGCGGTGGTGGGCTGGCGGCTGCGCCAGACGTGGTTCCAGCGGCGTGCCGGCGTCCTCACGCTGATCGCCGGAGTCGGCGCGGGCAAGGGCGGATACTCCGCGCTCGACGTGTCGCAGGCGCAAGGAGCGGGCTTCCCGGCCGAGGTGACGCCGGAGTGGCTCGCCCCCTTCCTCCAACCCCCACC
>NZ_SMLD01000317.1:0-4497 GCF_004352805.1 Nonomuraea mesophila | reverse complement strand
CACCTCAGCACGGGACCGCCCCTGCCCCGCCTCAGCACTCCCACTCCTCGGCCGTGCAGTCGGGCATCCGCGGCGTGCTCAGCTCGGACAGCACGCTCTCGGCGATCTCGGTGGCGAAGGCGAAGATGGCGGGTCGCTGTTCGTCGACCGCGTCGGCGGGCCGGCCGTCCACCTGCCCGGCGGTCGTCAGCACGAGGTAGGGGCCCGCCTGGCGTACGGAACCGGCCTGGCGGACGGCGGGAGTGAACCGGTCGGCCACCGTGCCGCGGAAGGCCAGCGGCCGCAGCCCCGGCTCCGGTTCGCCGTTGCCGGAGAAGGCGGACTTGGCGTGCAGCGCGCCCTTCTCGTCGGGCATGGCGACGACCCCGATCGTCACGAGCACCCCGCCCAGCGCGTCGATGTAGGTGGCCCGCAGCACGCCGCGGCAGCCCGCGGCACGCAGCGCCGTGGCCGCCTCGGCGTCCACGGACTGCGCGCACGAGGTGTGCGGCGAGATGCCGATCCTCTTGGCACGTTCCTGCCCGCCCTGCTCCGCGGAGTAGCGCAGCGTGGCGGGGAAGATGCGGCCCGTGGGCCAGGCCCGCCAGCGTTCGGCCAGCTCGCGCCGGGCCGCCGCGTGCAGCTCGGCCGTGCTCGGCCCGCGGGTCAGCTCTGTGCCCGCCGCGCTGCCGGCCACCCCGGCGGCCACCGCGCAGATCAGCGTCAGCGCGGAGGCCACCACCAGGGTGGGCCAGGGGCGTGCGGAATCCACGGCGGGCGCCCCTTCGGAACCGTCAGTACTCGGGCAGGCTCGGGTCGACCGTCTTGATCCAGCTCAGCACGCCGCCGCCGACGTGGACGGCGTCGGAGAACCCGGCGTCCTTGACGACCGCCAGCGCCTCGGCCGAACGCGCGCCCGACTTGCAGTGCAGCACGATCTTCTTGTCCTGCGGCAGCTTCTCCAGGGCCGAGCCGTTGAGGAACTCACCCTTCGGGATCAGCTTGGCGCCGGGGATGGAGACGATCTCGTACTCGTTGGGCTCGCGGACGTCGACGACGAAGATGTTCTCGTCGCGGTCCATCATGCCCTTGAGCTCCCGCGCCGTGATCGTGGAGCCGCTGGCGGCCTCGGCGGCCTCGTCGGAGATCGCGCCGCAGAACGCCTCGTAGTCGTCGAGCAGCCGCGTCTGCGTCGGGTTCTTCCCGCACAGCACGCACTCCGGGTCCTTGCGGACCTTGACGTCGCGGTATTTCATCTCGAGGGCGTCATAGATCATCAGCCGCCCGACCAGCGGGTCGCCGATGCCGGTCAGCAGCTTGATGGCCTCGTTGACCTGGATGGAGCCCACCGACGCGCAGAGCACGCCGAGCACGCCGCCCTCGGCGCACGACGGCACCATGCCGGGAGGCGGGGGCTCCGGGTAGAGGCAGCGGTAGCACGGGCCGTGCTCGGCCCAGAACACGCTCGCCTGGCCGTCGAAGCGGTAGATCGACCCCCAGACGTACGGCTTGCCGAGCAGCACCGCGGCGTCGTTCACCATGTAGCGCGTGGCGAAGTTGTCGGTGCCGTCGAGGATGAGGTCGTAGCCGGAGAAGACCTCCATGACGTTTTCCGTGCTCAGCACCGTGTTGTGGATCACGACGTCGATCAGCGGGTTGATCTCCCGTACCGACGCGGCGGCGCTCTCGGCCTTCGGCTTGCCCACGTCGGACTGGCCGTGGATGACCTGGCGCTGCAGGTTGGACTCATCGACCACGTCGAAGTCGATGATGCCGAGGGTGCCGACCCCGGCCGCCGCGAGATAGAGCAGCGCGGGCGAGCCCAGGCCCCCGGCGCCCACACAGAGCACCTTGGCGTTCTTCAGCCGCTTCTGCCCAGCCATGCCCACATCGGGAATGATCAGGTGACGCGAGTAGCGGCGCACTTCGTCGACGGTCAGCTCTGCGGCCGGCTCGACCAGCGGTGGCAACGACACTTTCTACGCTCCCGTTTGCAGGGGGTCTTATCTCACCTTGAAACCTAGCTGGCGAGTCGGGCATTCCCCAATCGAGTCTCACCGATCAGACGGCGTGCCTCCGCCGCCACGACCTGCGGCGTCTCCATCATCGCCACGTGCCCGGCCGTGGGCAGCAACACCAGCCTGACCTTCCGGAACGTACGGTACGCCTTCGCGGCCATGGCGGGGCGGACCAGACGGTCGTGCCGCCCGTGCACGATCAGGGTCGGCGCCTCGACCTTCGCCGCCTGACGCCAGAGGTTGTCCTCGCCGAAGCGGAAGTACTCGGCGACGATGCCCCGCGCGGAGGCGATCACCGCCTCACCGGCGTAGGGGAGGTCGTCACGCCTGCGCTGCTCGTCGACGGCGTCGCGCAGGCGTTCGGGATGGACGGCGTCGGCGTTGGCGTAGACCATGGCGAGCGAGGCGCTGACCCGCTGCTCGGCCGGCAGCAGCCGCATCGTGTTCGCCGCCCACTCACCGAGCTTGGGCAGTGCGGCGGCGGCCACGCGGACGGGCCCGTACCTGGGGAGCAGGTCGGGCAGCGCGGGTGAGACGAGGGTGAGCGAGCGGACCAGGTCGGGGCGGCCCGCGGCGACCCTGACGGAGACCGCGCCACCGAGCGAGTTGCCGAACAGGTGGGCCGGGCCCGTCCGTTCCAGCAGGTCGATCACGGCGTTCGCGTGACCCGCCACGGAGTAGTCGCCGTCGGCGGGTGCCGGCGAGAAGCCCGCGCCCGGCAGGTCGAGGGCGTGGCAGGTGAGCTCGTCCTTGAGCTCGTCCATGAGGTCGGTCCAGTTGGTCGCCGAGCCCGCCAGCCCGTGCACGAAGACGGCCTGCTCCGTGGGGCCCTCCCTGACCGCCTGCGCGTGCGCCGCGCCCGGCCCCTCTCCGTGGGACGGCCTGGCGGTGGGGTGCCCGGCCCAGGCCTCGCCCGGGGCCGGCTGGGTGGATCGGACGTACACCGAGCCGATCATGCGTCCCGGCCAGTGCGGGACCGGCTCCGCGGTCATCATCGAACCTCCTTCGTCGCTCTCGAACGTCCCTTCCCCTTACCTCCACGATAACCACGGCCTCATGACGGGGACCGGGGTCGTGAGGGGTGGGCGCACAGGGCGAGTCGATCCGGACATATCGACATATATCGCTTCATAGATCCCTAAGGGATCTCATGGCGACCCAAGAGTGCGGCAAAAGCTGCTGTTTGCCGTTTATGGGGGCCATGGCCCGGAAAGCATCAGACCAGCGAAACCCAGCGTAATCAGCGCGACACTCACCGTGAATGGCGGGATCGACGCGGGCGCGGCGCAGCCGCACCCATTCGAGCATGCCCGCCGGCATGCGGATCGGTGCCGCCGGCAGGTCGTGGTATTT
Organism: Nonomuraea mesophila; assembly: GCF_004352805.1. Lineage (NCBI taxonomy): Bacteria > Bacillati > Actinomycetota > Actinomycetes > Streptosporangiales > Streptosporangiaceae > Nonomuraea > Nonomuraea mesophila. The sequence goes on along the minus strand of NZ_SMLD01000317.1, from coordinate 1,147 downwards.
CATCACGTCCGCGATTACGTACGCCGTAATTCAGCCGAGGGTATTACGCCCGCGCGCGCCCAGGCGATCCCGGACGCGGGGCGTTCGCCACCCGATATTCCGTGCTGCCGCCGCCCGCAAGGCGACACAATCGGACATATCATGCCATTTCATTGGATAGACGTTTAAGCCGAGCAATAAGATTGTTAATGCACAGCAAAATAGGGTGATTCCTGTTTGCCCGGCCACAGCCCCGGAAATGACTTTCCACGGATGACTCTTCAGCAGCCGTCCAAGACCTGTTTTCAGGTAACCCGGAAACGTCGAGAACGGGGCAACCCATCCTTTAGGGGGAAAACGCAATGCCCAAGCTCAAGAGTGTTATCGCAGGCCTCGCCCTTAGCACGGCGATGACTGGCGGCGTGGTCGGCCTGGGCGCGACCAGCGCCGAGGCCAGCACCCCGGTCCGCAGCGGCCCGTCCGTCGTCACTGGGGACGACGGCGGCTGGGGCTGGGGCTGGGGACACCGTCGTCACCACCGCCACAGCTGCAAGCGTCACGGTCACCACCACGGTGGCTGGGGCTGGGGACACCGTCGTCACCACCGCGGCCAGATCTGCGTCGTCATCCGCAATGACAACCGCAACGAGAACGGGGAGCGTCGCCACCGCCACCACAACCGTGGCTGGTGACCTGGTCGTGAAATGATGGCGCAGGGATGAACACCCGTTCTCCGGAAATGGCCGTCGTGCACAGCGACGTGAACACGACCGGCGAATAGTGGGCTCATTTCTCCTCATCTCGCACGGCACTCCCGGTGAGGGCTCCACTGGCATCAGCCAGGGAGCCCTCGCTGCATTTCCACGGGCATTCGACCACCCCGACGGCCGCCTCCACAAAAGCCATGCAGGTCTCTACTATCCGGCAAAACTGGACAATTCCGGTTAGTTGGCCTTTGAGTCGGATATATGTAGACCACGGATGAATCGCTAGCGAGGCATCCGATCCCTTTCCCGCCGATCCTCGCGATCGCCGGAATGGGAGAACGGGGCAATCGATCCTTTAGGGGGAAAACGCAATGCCCAAGCTCAAAAGTGTTATCGCAGGCCTCGCCGTCAGCACGGCGCTGACCGGTGGCGTGGTCGCCGCGGGCGCGACCACGAGTGCT
>NZ_SMLD01000316.1:0-4591 GCF_004352805.1 Nonomuraea mesophila | reverse complement strand
GCGGCTGGGGCTGCGGGTAGGCCTCGGACTCGAACTGAGGACGGGAGCGAGACTCTGGCCGGGAACGGGAAGAAGGGCAGGGCGAGGAGACAGACCGGGGCCGTAAAGGGCGCGGGGCGGCTATGGGGACGCCGAACCGCGGGGCGGCGGCAACGTGAAGCGCCGACCGCGCGTCGCCGGACCACCCCGCCGCTACGCTTGACCCGACGCGGCCGGGTCGTGCTGGTGGTCGCGGCCGCACTGCTGTCCCTGGGAGGATTCTGGCTGGGTACGCGTACGGCAGGGCATGCGGCCGTTCCCGTCATGGTGCCGGCACACGCGGGGCTGCCGTGGGTGGAGGTCCACGAGGGGGACACGCTGTGGGCGATCGCCGACGCCCTCTCCCATGGCGAAGATCCCGCGACCTTGGCGGAGGAGATCAAGCGCCTGAACGGCCTGCCCGACTCCCTCATCCGCCCCGGCACCCGCCTCTACGTCCCGAAGGACGACACCACCACCGCCTTACGCTGACCCGCCCCAGCCGAATCGGCACGGCCCGATGCCGGCAAGCGCATGATCGTCACCATCGCGCCATCCGCGCCTCCAGCGGCCCCGGGCGGGGTTACCTCGCACCCGGTGCACCCCGTCGCCCGGCCGTCCGATCGGCCACGGGACACGGTTGTGCTGTCGGCCACGCTCTGTGTCGTCCCGTTGACCACAGTTCGCAGCGTCCCGGTGACCACACCCAAGGTTGTGCCGCTGGCCACCGTTCACACAGCCGCAAGGGTTCGCCGATCGAGAGCCCTCGTAGGGAGTGACGGGGGCGTTCAGGAGAGGGGCGTGGTGGGTCGAGTGTCGTTCGGTACCGTTGTGAGGTTCTTTCACGGACGAGGCCGCGCACAACTTCTGTGACGCTCTCAACTGCATGAACACCCGCCGGGAAGGCGCGACACGCCCGAGACAGGAGAGGATGGCGGGCTGATCAGCGACTTCGGCAGGACGGCGTGGCTCAACTTGCGTTCATGGTCGGTCGCTTCTACGGTTGGACCACAACATCTAGTAGTTACACCGATGTAGGTTCACCACACCTTGTGGTTATGCCACCGTTCCATGGTCAGCCGTGGAGCGTGCGCGAGCGTCCCTTAGTGCGGGGAACGGGTGTGCGGTGACCGCAGTGGTCTTGGAGGCGAAAGCGTGCACTGTCCGTTCTGTCGCCACCCTGACACCAGGGTCATCGACAGCCGCTCGACGGACGACGGCGCGGCCATCAGGCGCCGCCGCACATGTCCCGAGTGCGGACGCAGGTTCACCACCCAGGAGACCGTACTTCTCATGGTGAGCAAGCGCAGCGGAGTGACAGAACCGTTCTCACGGGACAAGGTCGTGGCAGGCGTGCGGCGGGCCTGCCAGGGCAGACCGGTCAGCGAGGATTCGCTGGCACAGCTCGGGCAGCAGGTGGAGGAGGCCATCAGGGCCAAGGGCGCGGCCGAGATCCCCTCGAACGAGGTGGGTCTGGCGATCCTCGGCCCGCTGCGGGAGCTCGACGAGGTGGCCTACCTGCGTTTCGCATCGGTATATCGCGGTTTCGAAAGTTTGGCGGACTTCGAGGCCGAGATCTCACAGTTGAAGGCGGAGAAGGGGGAGTCATGACGGAGACGGCCAGCGGTTCAGTGGCGCGCGGGGGCAGGCGTCCGCGTAAGGGGCTGAAGATGAAGCGCATCTTCACCAAGCCCGGCGTGCACCCGTATGACGAGATCCAGTGGGAGCGCCGCGATGTCGTCATGACCAACTGGCGCGACGGCTCGGTCAACTTCGAGCAGCGGGGTGTCGAGTTCCCCGAGTTCTGGTCGGTCAACGCGGCCAACATCGTGACGACGAAATACTTCCGCGGGGCCGTGGGCACCCCGCAGCGTGAGTGGAGCCTGAAGCAGCTGATCGACCGGGTGGTCGGCGTCTACACCAGAACGGGCGTCGAGAACGGCTACTTCGCGAGCGAGGAGGATGCCGAGATCTTCGACCATGAGCTGAAACACGCGCTCGCCCACCAGGTGTTCGCGTTCAACTCGCCGGTCTGGTTCAACGTCGGCACGCAGTCACCGCAGCAGGTGAGCGCCTGTTTCATCCTCTCCGTGGACGACCAGATGGAGTCGATCCTGGAGTGGTACAAAGAGGAAGGCGTGATCTTCAAGGGCGGCTCTGGGTCCGGGGTCAACCTGTCCCGCATCCGTTCCTCCAAGGAGTTGCTGTCCAGCGGCGGCACGGCCAGCGGCCCCGTCTCGTTCATGCGCGGCGCCGACGCGTCCGCGGGGACGATCAAGTCCGGCGGCGCGACCCGCCGGGCGGCGAAGATGGTGGTGCTCGACGTCGATCACCCCGACATCGAGGAGTTCATCGAGACGAAGGCGCGCGAGGAGGACAAGGTCCGCGCGCTGCGCGACGCCGGGTTCGACATGGACCTGGGCGGCAAGGACATCGTCTCCGTCCAATACCAGAACGCCAACAACTCGGTGCGCGTCTCCGACGAGTTCATGCGGGCGGTGGAGAAGGGCGGCGAGTTCGGCCTGCGCGCCCGCCTGACCGGCGAGGTCATCGAGAAGGTCGACGCCAAGGACCTGTTCCGCAAGATGGCCAAGGCCGCCTGGGAGTGCGCCGACCCGGGCCTGCAGTACGACGACACGATCAACGACTGGCACACCACCCCGGAGACCGGACGCATCACGGCGAGCAACCCGTGTTCGGAATACGTGCATCTGGACAACTCGTCGTGCAACCTGGCCAGCATCAACCTGCTGAAGTTCCTGAAGGACGACAACTCCTTCAACGTCGCCGACTTCGTCAAGCTGACCGAGCTGATCATCACGGCGATGGACATCTCGATCTCGTTCGCCGACTTCCCGACCGAGAAGATCGGCGAGACGACCCGCGCGTACCGGCAGCTCGGCATCGGCTACGCCAACCTGGGTGCGCTGCTGATGGCCTCCGGCCACGCCTACGACTCCGACGGCGGGCGGGCGGTGGCCGCGGCGATCACGTCGCTGATGACCGGCGTGTCCTACCGGCGCAGCGCCGAGATGGCCGGCGTGGTGGGGCCGTACGACGGCTATGCCAGGAACGCCGAGCCGCACAAGCGGGTCATGCGCAAGCACGCGGCGGCGAACGACGACCTGCGCACGGTCGGCTCCATGGACGCGAAGATCCACTCGGAGGCGTCGCGCCAGTGGTCGGAGTGCCTCAAGCTCGGCGAGAAGCACGGCTACCGCAACGCCCAGGCCAGCCTGCTCGCCCCCACCGGCACGATCGGCCTCATGATGGACTGCGACACGACCGGCATCGAGCCGGACCTGGCGCTGGTCAAGTTCAAGAAGCTCGTCGGCGGCGGGTCCATGCAGATCGTCAACCAGACGATCCCGCGGGCGCTCAAGCAGCTCGGCTACCAGCAGGAGCAGATCGAGGCCATCGTCGAGTACATCGCCGAGCACAGCCACGTCGTCGACGCCCCCGGCCTGCGCCAGGAGCACTACGAGGTGTTCGACTGCGCGATGGGCGAGCGGGCGATCGCGCCCATGGGTCACGTGCGGATGATGGCGGCCACGCAGCCGTTCCTGTCCGGCGCCATCTCCAAGACGGTCAACCTGCCCGAGTCGGCCACGGTCGACGACATCGAGCAGGTCTACATGGAGGGCTGGCAGCTCGGCCTGAAGGCCCTGGCCGTCTACCGCGACAACTGCAAGGTCGGCCAGCCGCTGTCGGCGGGCAACGGCTCCAAGAAGGAGGAGCCGCAGGCGGAGCCCGAGGTCAAGGTGGTCGAGGTCAACCGGCCGACCCGGCGGCGCATGCCCAACCAGCGGCCGAGCATGACCACCCGTTTCACGGTGGGCGGCGCCAAGGGCTACATGACCGCCTCCTCCTACCCTGACGACGGGCTCGGCGAGGTCTTCCTCAAGATGTCCAAGCAGGGTTCGACGCTGGCGGGCGTCATGGACGCGTTCTCCGTGGCGATCTCCATCGGACTCCAGTACGGAGTGCCGCTGGAGACGTACATGAGCAAGTTCGTGAACATGCGGTTCGAGCCGGCCGGCATGACGGACGACCCGGACATCCGGATGGCCACGTCGGTGATGGACTACATCTTCCGCCGTCTGGCGCTCGACCACCTGCCCTACGACGAGCGGGCGGCCCTGGGCATCTTCTCGGCGGCCGAGCGGGCGGCGCAGCAGCGCGGCGAGGACCCCGCGGCGCTGCAGGAGCCGGTCGACCGTGAGGCGCTGGCCCAGTCGGCGCCCATCGAGCCCCAGTCCGAGAAGGAGCAGCCGGTCGCGGAGCTGACGCTGGAAAGCCACCAGCGCTTCACCGCGGACGCGCCGCTCTGCATGACCTGCGGCACCAAGATGCGCCCGGCCGGAAGTTGCTACGTCTGCGAGGGCTGCGGCTCGACCAGCGGCTGCAGCTGACAACGGGCCACGGTGTGGTGGATGCGCCATCCGGCGTCGCACCCCTGACGCCCGCATCGACCACGCTGATCTCGTGACGAAGCGGGGAGCCGGCACCGGCTCCCCGCTTCGCTTTCTCTATGGGGCAGAGCGGCCTCAGGGGACGGGCGGCAGGCTGGGGG
>NZ_SMLD01000315.1:0-4620 GCF_004352805.1 Nonomuraea mesophila | reverse complement strand
GGGTTCGCGGGACGGCCGAATCCGCTGGTCCAGGTACGGTTGCTGGCGCCGGACGGCGTCGAGGTGCCGGTGGGCGAGGTGGGGGAGATCTGCGCGCGGGGCAAGACCCTCTTTTCCGGATATTTCGCCCGGCCCGACGCAAATGCGGCTAAGTCGGCGTACGGCTGGCACCACACCGGCGACCTCGGCCGCCGCGAACCCGACGGCACCATCACCTTCATCGGCCCCAAGCTGCGCATGATCAAGTCGGGGGCCGAGAACATCTACCCCGCCGAGGTGGAGCGGGCGCTCACCTCTCATCCGTCGGTGGCCGACGCCGCCGTCATCGGGGTGCCCGACCCCGTCTGGCAGCAGGCGGTCAAGGCCGTCGTCGTGCTCCATCCGGGCGCGGCGGCGACGGGCGAGGAGCTTATCGGGCACGTCAAGGCGTCGCTGGCGTCGTACAAGAAACCGCGGGAGGTCGTGTTCGTGGACGCACTCCCGAGGCGCGGCCCCGCACCCGACTACGACGCGCTGGACGCCGCGCACGGCGGAGGAGGATATCCGGGCGGCTAATTGTGCGAGCGAACTATCATTTGATGGTCTACTATCACAGTTATGAGACTCCCTCTCGAACGCCATCCGGAACACCCCTTCGACCCGCCCGCCGGTCTGCGCGGGCTGCCGGCGATGAGCCGCCTGGAGTTCGCCGACGGCCACCTGGGCTGGCTGGGCACCACCGACGCCGCGGCCCGCACGGTGCTCGGCGACCCCAGATTCAGCGCCCGCCAGGAGATCAAGCACGTCGCCACGCACTCCTCACGTCCGGGCGCGCCCGGCCAGGCGGCCCCTCCCGGCTTCTTCGGCAACATGGACCCTCCCGCGCACACCCGCTACCGCCGGCTGCTCACCGGCCAGTTCACCGTGCGCAGGATGCGCCTGCTGGAGCCGCGCATCGAGCAGATCGCCGCCGAGCGGCTCGACGCCATGGCCGCCGCCGGGCCACCGGCCGACCTCGTGACGGCGTACGCGCTGCCGATCCCGTCCATGGTCATCTGCGAGCTGCTCGGGGTCCCGTACGCCGACCACGAGTTCTTCCAGGAACGCAGCTCCCAGCTCGTCATCCCCGGCGGCGACCCGGCGGCCGTCCGCGACCTGACCACCTACCTGTACGGGCAGGTGCGGCGCGCGCGCGAGGCGCCCGGCGACGACCTGATCAGCGGCCTCGCCTCCGAGCTGACGGACGAGGAGCTGGCCAACGTCGCCCTGCTCCTGCTCGTCGCCGGCCACGAGACCACCGCCAACATGCTGACCCTCGGCGTGTTCGCGCTCCTGGGGCAGGGCGCGCCCCCGGAGTCCGTCTCGGACGACGCCGTCGAGGAGCTGCTGCGCTGGTTGTCGATCCTGCACCAGGGCGGGCCTTCGCGTACCGCGCTGGAGGACGTCGAGGTCGCGGGCGAGCTGGTCAGGAAGGGCGAGACCGTCGTCCTCTCCCTGCCCGTCATCAACCGCGACCCGTCCATCCACGACGACCCGGAAACGCTCCGGCTCGACCGGAGCGGCGCGCGGCGGCATCTGGCGTTCGGCCACGGGGTGCACCAGTGCCTCGGGCAGCAGCTCGCCAGGATCGAGCTGCGCATCGGCTACCGCGCCCTGTTCGAACGTTTCCCGGGGCTGCGGCTGGCCGTCCCCGCGTCCGCGGTGCCGCTGAAACCCGACGCCACGGTGTACGGCGCCACCAGCCTGCCCGTGACCTGGCCCACGAGCTGACCCCACGAGCCGACAGGGGTTGTCACAGGATGGCGAGCGGGGTGAGGGGGCTGCCGGTGCCGCCCTCGATCCTGAGCGGCGCCGCCACGAACACGAAGTCCGTACACCCGGCCGCGCCCAGCTCCTCCAGCCAGAGCATCTCGATCAGGTGGATGCCGTGCCGGTGGAGGAGGATGAGGTGCAGGTCGTCGGCGAGGTCCTCCTCGGCGCGCCCGCGCGCGTCGAGCCCGCCGATCGCGGCGTTGTCGGCGGCGACCGCCGCGACGTCGTGCTCGGCCAGCCACCGGCCGGCCGAGGCCGACAACCCCGGCTGGCCCGACCAGTACTCCTCGCGCGACCGTTCCCACACCAGCGGCCAGCCCGTACGGATCACCGCGACGTCCCCCGGCCGCGGCGTGGCGAGGTCCGCCAGCAGGTCCGCCGTGATGCGGTGATCGGGCGGCAGGTGGTCGAGGCCGAGATGGCGGGGCACGTCGAACAGCACGCCCCTGGCGACCACCCCGCCCACCCGCTCGATGCCGCAGCGGGTGGCGCCGTAGGAACGCACCCTGGCCGCGGGGTGGCCGTTGTAGAGCTCGTCGCCCGACCACATGTGGCACAGCGCGTCCATGTGCGTCGTGGTGCCGTGGTGGGTCACGACCAGCGCGTCGTCGGCCACCTTCAGGCCCTCGCCGATGGGCCGCGTACCGGCCGCGTAGTCGCCGCCGTCCACGGACATGAAGTGCTGCGGCAGCGGGCGGCCCGGCAGGTGCGGGACCGTCGTGGGCGCGGGTGAGGAGGTGGCGCCCCTGATCGGCATGGCCAGGCTCAGCACCTCACCCGTGGTGGCGCTGCGCAGGGCGTCGAGCACCACGGCGGGGGTGAGGAGGTTGAGAGTGCCACGCTGATCATCTGGGCCGAATCGTCCCCAGTTGTTAGGCTCGTATACCACTGAGCTCCCTTCCTCCGCGGAGGTCTGATGCACTGCGATCCCCGGTTCTCCGGCGTACGCGAGGTCTTCGAGCGGCACTTCTCCGACGGCGAGGAACTGGGCGGCGCCCTGGCCGTCTATCTGGACGGCGAGCTGGTCGTCGACCTGTGGGGCGGGGTCGCCGACCGGCACACCGGGCGACCGTGGCAGCAGGACACGCCCGCGTTCGTCTGCTCCTGCACGAAGGCGTTGACCGCGGCCGTACTGCTGCAACTGGCGGAGCGGGGACTGGTGGACGTTCGCGCGCCGGTCGCCGACGTGTGGCCCGAGTTCGCGGCGGAGGGCAAGGCGGCCATCACGGTCGAGCAGGTGCTCACCCACCAGAGCGGGCTGCCGGTGATCGAGGATCCGGTGCCGGTCGAGGAGTTCGAGGACCACGCGGCGATCGCGGCCAGGCTCGCCGCCCAGGCTCCGCTCTGGGAGCCGGGGACGGCGCACGGCTACCACGCGCTGACCTACGGGTTCCTGCTCGGCGAGGTGATCAGGCGGGTGACGGGCAAGACCGTCGGGGATCTGGTCGCCGCGGAGATCGCCCGCCCTCTGCGACTGGAACTGTGGATGGGCGCACCGGACAGCGTGATCGCGCGTACGGCCCGGCTGCAGGCGGCAGAACGCACCCAGGCACCCGCCCCCACGGAAGCCGCGGCGGGCGGGCGGTCGAACGACGTACTGGCCGAGATGACCAGAGCGGCGCAGGACCCGCACAGCCTGATGAACCGGGCGCTCGGCAACCCCCGCATGCAGCTGCTCAAGGGCGGCGCGAACCATCCGGTCATCCTGCGCGCCGGATGGCCGGCGGCGGGCGCCGTCGCCACGGCGCGGGGGCTGGCCGGGTTCTACCGGGCGCTGATCGCCGGTGAGCTGCTGCCTGCCGGCGTGCTGCGCGAGGCGATCCGTCCGCGCGTGAGCGGCCCCGACCGGGTGCTGCTCCTCGACACCTCGTTCGGGCTCGGCTTCATGCGGCCGTCGCTGACGTTCTTCGTGCCGTCGGCGGGCGCGTTCGGCCACACCGGCATGGGCGGCTTCATCGGCTTGGGCGACCCCGAGCGGGGCCTGGCCGTCGGCTACGTCATGAACAGGATGGCCGCCGCGCTCTCCGGCAACCTGCGCGGCGTGCGCCTGATGGAGGCCGTCTACCGGGCCCTGTGACCGCATGAGGCTCAGTGCATGGTCACGCCGCCGCTCACCGACAGGATCTGCCCGGTGATGTAGGCGGCGCGGTCCGTGCACAGGTAGGCGACCAGGCCGGCCACGTCGGCCGGCGTGCCGAGGCGGCGCAGCGGGATGCCGCGCGCGATCTTGCCGACGAGCTCCGGCTCGGCCTGCGTCACCCTCCTGAGCATGGGCGTGTCGGTGGGACCCGGGCAGACGACGTTGGAGGTGACCTGGGCTCTCGCGGACTCGCGGGCGAGCGTCTTGGCCAGCCCGAACAGCCCCGCCTTCGTGGCGGCGTACGCCCCCTCGCCGCCCGAGCCGGCCCTCGCGCCGTCGGAGGAGACGAACACCAGCCGCCCCCAGCCCCTGCCGAGCATGCCGGGCAGCAGGAGCTTGGTGAGCAACATCGGGCCGCGCAGGTTGACCTGCCACATGAGGTCCCAGGCCGCCGGGTCGCTGTCGACGAACGCCTGCACGACCGACACCCCGGCGTTGTGCACCAGGATGTCCACCGGTCCCACGGCGCCGCAGAACGCCTCGACGGACGGGGGCGCGGCCAGGTCGACGGGCAGCGCCCGCGCGCCGGGCAGGCCGGAGGCGACCTTCCCGGCGTTCGGCAGGTCCACGTCGGCGACCACCACCAGGGCGCCCAGCGCGGCCAGGTCGGCGGCGACGGCCGCGCCGATCGCGCCCGCTCCCCCGGTCACCACCGCGACCCGCCCGTCCAGGCCCAGCCCATCCATCAC
>NZ_SMLD01000314.1:0-4632 GCF_004352805.1 Nonomuraea mesophila | reverse complement strand
CACTCAGCCTGACCGCCCCGCCCGCCCACGCCGCCTCCGCCACGGCGGCCTTCGTCAAGGTCGCCGACTGGGGCTCGGGCTTCGAGGGCAAGGTCACCGTCACCAACGGCACCACCACCCCCATGAACGGCTGGAACGTGCAGTTCGACGTCCCGGCCGGCTTCTCCATCCCGTCCGCCTGGGACGCGGTCATGTCGAGGAGCGGACAGCACTACACCTTCACCAACCCGCCCTGGGCGTCGGCACTGGCCCCGGGGGCCACCGTGAGCTTCGGCTTCAACGGCAACCCCGGAGGCTTCCCCGGCGTCACCGGCTGCACGCTGAACGGCGCACCCTGCGGCGGCTCCGGCGAGGACCCCGGCGGCCTGGGCAAGGTCGGCGGCGTCTCGCTGACCTCCGCCACCGCGACCAGCGCCGCACTGAGCTGGAGCGCCGTCCCCGGCGCCACGGGCTACAAGGTCCGGCTCGACGGCGCGGCGGCCGTCACCGTCACCGGCACCACGCACACCCTGACCGGCCTGGGCACGTGCACCTCCCACACGGTCACGATCACCGCGACGGGCGCCTCGGGCGACGGCCCCGCCGGCGACCCCTTCGGCTTCACCACGGCCGGCTGCCAGAGCGGCACGCTGCCCAGGCACTTCCTCACCGGCTACTGGCACAACTTCGTCAACCCCGCCACCGAGCTCAAGCTGTCGGCCGTGCCCGACGAGTACGACCTGATCGCGATCGCGTTCGGCGAGGCCACCGCCACACCCGGCGAGGTCGTGTTCGGGGTCGACCCCGAGCTGGCCACGGCGCTCGGCGGCTACACCGACGCCCAGTTCAGGGCCGACGTGCAGGCGCTCAAGCAGCGCGGCAAGAAGGTCATCCTGTCGGTCGGCGGCGAGGCCGGGCGCGTGCAGGTCGCGAGTGCCGCGGCCGCCACGCGCTTCGCCGACTCGGTGTACGCGCTGATGCGCGGCTACGGCTTCGACGGCGTGGACATCGACCTGGAGAACGGCCTGAACGCCACCTACATGGGCCAGGCGCTGAGGGCGCTGCGCGCCAAGGCGGGCTCCGAGCTGATCATCACCATGGCCCCGCAGACCATCGACATGCAGTCGACCGGGATGGAGTACTTCAAGCTCGCCCTGTCCATCAAGGACATCCTCACCGTCGTCCACACGCAGTTCTACAACTCCGGCGCGATGCTCGGCTGCGACCAGGCCTTCGCCTACTCGCAGGGCACGGTCGACTTCGTCACCGCGCTGGCCTGCATCCAGCTCGAGAACGGGCTCCGTCCCGACCAGGTGGCGCTGGGCCTGCCGGCCGGGCCGGGCGCCGCGAACGGCGGCGTCGTGTCGCCCTCGGTCGTCACCCGGGCGCTCGACTGCCTGGCCAAGCGGACCGGTTGCGGGTCCTTCGTGCCGCCGCGCGCCTACCCGGACATCAGGGGCGCGATGACGTGGTCCATCAACTGGGACGCGAGCAACAACTGGTCCTTCTCCAAGACCGTCAAGCCACACCTCCAAGGAATGTCATGAAATTTCGTCGCAAAGTCCTCGCCTTAGCGACCGGACTCGCCCTCGCCCTGACGGGCGTGGCCACCAGCGGCCCCGCCGCCCACGCCACCGCCACGGGCGCCAGCACGGTAGGCCAGATGGCCGCCGCCTGGGCCCCGTACACCGCGTACGCCACCGGCGCGGTCGTCACCTACAACGGCGTCGACTACGTCTGCCTGCAGGCCCACACCTCACTGCCCGGCTGGGAGCCGTCCGCCGTGCCCGCGCTCTGGAAGCGCACCTCGGGCGGTGACCCCGACCCCGACCCCGGCGCCCCCGGCGTGCCGGGCACGGTGAGCACGTCGGTCACGAACTCCAGCATCACGCTGCGCTGGGGCGCCTCCGGCGGGACCGTGTCGGGCTACCGCGTGTACGAGGGCTCGACCCGCCGCGCCCAGGTCTCCGGCACCAGCGCCACCATCTCCGGGCTCGGCGCGTGCACGACCCACACCTACACCGTGAAGGCGTACAACGCGGCGGGCGAGTCGGCCGGCCGTGACGCCACCGCGACGACGTCGGGCTGCAGCCCCAACGACCCGAGCAGGATGCCCGGCGCCCCCTACCTCTACATGGGCTGGGGCAACCCGCCCAACCCCGGCGCCGTGATGGACACCACCGGCGTCAGGTCGTTCACGATGGCGTTCATCCTGTCCAGCGGCGGCTGCAACCCGGCGTGGGACGGGCAGCGCCCGCTGACCGGCGGCGTCGACCAGCAGGCGATCAACACGATCAAGTCGAAGGGCGGCAGCGTCCAGATCTCCTTCGGCGGCTGGTCGGGCAACAAGCTCGGCCCCAACTGCTCCTCGCCGCAGGCGTTCGCGGGCGCCGTGCAGCAGGTCATCAACGCCGTCGGCCCGGCCGTCGTGGACTTCGACATCGAGAACACCGACGAGTTCGAGAACTACACGGTGCAGGACCGCATCCTGAACGGCCTCAAGATCGTCAAGCAGAACAACCCGAACATCAAGATCGTCGTCACGTTCGGCACCTACCCGAGCGGCCCGAACTCCCACGGCGTGCGCCTCATCAACCAGGCCAGAGCCCTCGGCGTGCCGATCGACAACTTCACCATCATGCCGTTCGACTTCGGCAGCTCCAACATCTACCAGGACACCGTCAACGCCTCCGAGGGCCTGAAGAACGCGCTCAAGAACGCCTACGGCTGGTCCGACGCCCAGGCGTACGCGCACATGGGCATCTCCGGCATGAACGGCCTGTCCGACCAGCAGGAGCTGACCACCCCGGGCACCTGGACGCAGATCCGTGACTGGGCCAGGTCCAAGGGCCTGACCAGGCTCGCGTACTGGGCGGCCAACCGCGACCGGCCCTGCCCCGGCGGCGGCGTCACCTCCAACTGCAGCGGCATCGCCCAGTCCGACTGGGAGTTCACCAGGATCACCGCCGGCTTCTGACCGCGCGACCCCGGCCCGCCCCGCCAAGGGGCGGGCACTCCGGAAGGAACGTCATGAGATTCCGAGCCGCGGCGGCCGTGCTCGCCCTGGCCCTCACCACCCTGCACACGACCCTGCACACCACCACCCCTGCCCAGGCCGCGGACGGTCCGCTGCCCGAGCGGGTGCTGGTGGGATACCTGCACGCGTCGTTCGCCAACGGATCCGGATACGTCAAGATGAGCGACGTCCCCGACGAATGGGACGTCATCAACCTCGCCTTCGGCGAGCCCACCTCCGTCACCTCGGGCGACATCAGGTTCGAGCGCTGCCCGGCCGCCGAATGCCCCGGCGTCGAGTCCGACGCCGACTTCGCCGCCGCCATCAGGGCCAAGCAGGCGCAGGGCAAGAAGGTGCTGATCTCGATCGGCGGCCAGAACGGCCAGGTGCAGCTCACGACCGCGGCGGCGCGGGACACGTTCGTCGAGTCGGTCTCGGCCATCATCGACAAATACGGGCTCGACGGCCTGGACATCGACTTCGAGGGCCACTCGCTCCACCTCGACCCCGGCGACGCCGACCTGGACGCCCCCACCACGCCGGTCGTCGTCAACCTCATCGCGGCCCTGAAGAGCCTCAAGAGCCGCTACGGCGACGGGTTCGTGCTGACGATGGCCCCCGAGACGTTCTTCGTCCAGCTCGGCCACCAGTTCTACGGGCCGGGGCCGAACGGCGCCGCCGACCCGAGAAGCGCCTCCTACCTGCCGGTCATCCACGCCGTGCGCGACGACCTCACCCTGCTCCACGTGCAGCACTACAACTCCGGGCCGATCATGGGCCTGGACGGCCAGTACCACACGATGGGCGGCCACGACTTCCACGTGGCCATGGCCGACATGGTGCTGGCCGGCTTCCCGATCATGGGCGACGCCGGCAACGTGTTCCCGCCGCTGCGCCAGGACCAGGTGGCCATCGGACTGCCCGCCTCGGTCAACGCGGGCAACGGGTTCACGACCGTGGCGGAGGTGCAGAAGGCGTTCGGCTGCCTGGCCACGGGCGACGGCTGCGGGACGTACCGGCCGCGCGGTGTCTACCCGGGGCTGCGGGGCCTGATGGCCTGGTCCGTCAACTGGGACCGGCACAACGGGCACGAGTTCTCCCGGAGCCACCGGGCCTACCTCGACGGGCTCACCTGACGCGGACGAGCTGCGTCGGCTTGAGCGGGACGCCGAGGCCCGGTGGCCGGTAGGTGGGCAGGGCCTCGCCGTACTCGTGCATCCAGGCGTGATCCAGCAGCAGCCGCATCCGCCCGGCGGGCGGCATCCGGCGCGGCCCCACCGGGTCGACCCGGCCGATCATCCGCGTCACGGCCGCCACCACCAGCTCCGTGTCCGGCGAGGACAGGTCGCAGTGATCGTCGGGCCCGACGATCAGATCGACGTCGGGAGGAAGCGGGTAGATCGGGCGCGGCAGGGCGAGCACGCGCGGCGGCGGAGCCATGGGCCAGCCGTCGCGCACCGCCTCCAGCAGCACCGAGCGCGACGTCTTGTGCGCGAACAACCCGTCGGCCAGCGCCCAGCTCAGCGCCCCCACGTCGGAGCGGTCCTCGCCGCAGGCGTGCAGGCACAGGTACGGCACGAGCGGAACCCCCGCCCCGCCCGCCCCCTGTCTCTTATAAACCACTGACGCCGCCGGCG
>NZ_SMLD01000313.1:0-4638 GCF_004352805.1 Nonomuraea mesophila | reverse complement strand
GGCTGGGCGGGCGGCGCGCTGCTCACCCGCGACCTGCGTTCCGACCCCGGCTTGCAGGCGAGGACGACAGCGGCGGACCGCCGGGCGGCGGAGGAGGCGTACGCGCGGATGTGCGGCGGCGAACTGCCGTCCGAGCCGGAGCTGCGGGCGCGCTCCGAACACCAGCCCCTCCCCGGGGAGGCACCGCTCGACCTGGGCACCCTCGGCGGTTCACCGGCCGGCGCGCGCCGCTACCGCATCCTGTTCGCCGGGGAACTCGACGCCGGCGCGCTGGCGGGCGCGCGCGCCGCGCTGCGGCTGGAGCCGAGCGGCGACCCACGGGTGGCCGGGGCCGCCTCGGCCGGCGCCGACGGCCACGGCTTCTCCTGGGAACTGCGCCGGATCGGTGGGAGCATCGCCTGGTGCGTGGACGTGACCGCGCGGCTGGGCTCGGCCCCCGCCACCGCGCTCGGCACGCTGCTGCACCACCACCGGCAGGCCATCCGCGCGCTGGGGCCGATCCCCGTCACGGTCGAACGCCTCGCCTGAGGCCGCCCGCCCGCCCGCCGGATGTCACATTTTCCGCGCCTGCGCCGTCTAGTTCAGTGACGGGATAACCATGACATAGGCGGGTTGAGGATGAAGGCCAGCTCTTGGGCGGGAGCACTTGACGACCGGATCGGCGGGGCCGGTTTCCTGAAGAAGGCGATGCGGAAGATCTTCCCCGACCACTGGACGTTCCTGCTCGGGGAGATCGCCCTCTACGCGTTCGTGGTCGTACTCCTCACCGGTGTCTTCCTCACCTTCTTCTACAAACCGAGCATGCACGAGGTGATCTACGACGGTACGTACGTGCCGCTGCAGGGCGTCGCGATGAGCGAGGCGTACGCCTCGACCCTGGAGATCAGCTTCGAGGTGCGGGGCGGCCTGCTGATGCGTCAGATGCACCATTGGGGCACGCTGATCTTCCTCGCCGCCATCGTCGTCCACATGCTGCGCAACTTCTTCACCGGCGCCTTCCGCAAGCCGCGCGACCTGAACTGGCTGATCGGCGTGGCCCTGTTCGGACTGGTGATGCTGAACGGGTTGTTCGGCTACTCGCTCCCCGACGACCTGCTGTCGGGCGCGGGACTGCGCATCCTGCACGGGGTCACGATCTCGGTGCCGCTGGTGGGCACGTACCTCGCGATGTTCCTGTTCGGCGGCGAGTTCCCCGGAGGGGACATCATCGCCCGCCTGTACAGCCTCCACGTGCTGCTGATCCCCGCGCTGCTGGCCCTGCTCATCCCGCTGCACGCGATCGTGCTGACCTGGCGGCAGACGCACACGCAGTTCAGGGCGAAGGGACTGAACGACCGGGTGGTGCGCGGCGCCCCCTTCTTCCCCACCTTCCTGGCCAAGACGACGGTGTTCTTCCTGTGGGTGCTGGCGGTCATCACGCTGCTGGCGACGGTGTTCCAGATCAACCCCATCTGGTTGTACGGGCCGTACCTGCCGAGCACGATCAGCGCGGGCTCGCAGCCCGACTGGTACATGGGTTTCCTGGAGGGCGCGCTGCGCATCATGCCTCCGTGGGAGTTCACCGTCTTCGGGTCCACGGTGACCATGAGCGTGATCATCCCGGCCCTGGTGGCGCCGGGACTGCTGTTCACGGCGCTGGCGCTCTACCCGTTCCTGGAACGCTGGATCACCCGTGACCACGCCGTGCACCACCTTCTCGACCGGCCGAGGGACGTGCCCGTACGCGCCGGCCTCGGCGTCGCCGGGATCGCCTACTACGGCGTGCTCTGGCTGGCGGGCGGCAACGACGTGATCGCCTCGACGTTCCACATCTCGCTGTACACCACGACATGGATCTTCCGCGTCGCCGTCTTCGCCGCGCCCGTGCTGGGCTACGTGATCACCCGGCGGATCGCCCTCGGACTGCTGGCGCGCGACCGGCACACCGTCGCCCACGGCGTGGAGACCGGCGTCATCGTACGCACCCACGACGGCGCGTACAGCGAGATCGAACGGCCGGTCACCGAGGAGGAGGCCGCCGTGCTCGTACCCGCCGAGTTGCCGGCCCTCCCCGTCGGGAACGGCTCCCCGTCCGACGGGGTGCCGCCGCCCCGGGGCCGCAAATTCCGCGACTCCCTCCAGCGTTCCTGGAACCGCTGAACGGACCACTCGCACGTGCCCAGGGCTCCCGTCCTGCCTACCGCGCGCCATCCTGCCCCGGCCTGCTGTCAGCCTCCAGTTCCTGGACCAGAAGCGCCAGCAGACCGGGCAGGTGACGCTCGATGTCCTGTCGCAGCAGCGTGACGGCGCTGCCGTTGCCGTGATCGCGCTGCACGATCAGCCCCGCCTCACGCAGCACGCGGAAGTGATGCGTGCGCGTGGCCTTCTTCACCGGCAGGTCGAACGAGCCGCAGGCGCGCTCGCGGTCCGCGAGATCGGCTGCGAGTTCGGCCACCATCCGGCGGCGGGAATCGTCGGCCAGCGCGCCGAACACCTTGCCCAGATCCATGAACCTCTCCTAGGTACGATTTGCATCATACCTGGGCGGGTGGCTAGCGTTCCCAGGTATGAAGATTGTCATACCTGAAGGAAACGGGCCCGTCGGCCTCTACGGCTTCGCCCGGCCCAAGCCTGAGCGAGCCGGTGAACTGGAGCGGCTGCTGCTGTCGTTCGTCGAACCGACCAGGGCCGAGCCTGGCTCGATGCACTACCAGGTCCACCGGGACATGGCCGACCCCAACACGCTCGTGTTCTACGAACTGTGGCAGTCGGCCGACGACCTGCGCGCGCATCTCGAGCGACCCGAACTCGCGCGATTCCAGCAGCAGCGCATGGACTACCTGCGTGAAGACCTGGAGATCCACTGGCTGACGCCGCTCAGCGCGACCCCCTGACCATCACGGGAGCACAAGGTGGGGCAGGCACTACCAAGGAGTGGCCTGGCAACGGCAATGTCGCCGCTGACGAAGAGTCTCTAAGGTTTCCCATGGGGCACGCCGGATCACTCAGCAGGGGACATCATGAAGACGCAGCGCACGACGGTGACGGCAGGCCTCCTCGGGCTCGTGGCGGTGCTGGCAGGGTGCGGCTCCAGCGGCTCGCTGAATGAGGAGGACGTGTCGTACGACGTCACCGACACGGTGGCGGCGGTGGAGGTCGAGGCCGACTCAGGAACCGTCGAGGTGGTCCAGGCGGATCGCCGGGGCATCCGCGTGACGGAGCGGTTGAGCTGGCACAAGAACAAGCCACAGACCAGCCACGAGGTGCAGGGCGACACGCTGGCCCTGACGTTCGACTGTCCCACCACGTGGGGGTGGGGCTCCATCGGCGCCGCCTGCGACGTGAGCTACCAGGTGGAGGTGCCCAAGGGACTCCGGGTCAAGGTGAGCTCCGACTCGGCGAGCGTGACGCTGAAGAACCTTTCCGGCGACGTGGATGCCACCACCGACTCCGGGGCCATCGAGGCCACCGGGCTGACGGGGCGGCACGTCGTCACGGAGACCGACTCGGGTGACACGAAATTGGCCTTCACCGGGCCGCCCGACCAGGTCACGACCACCACGGATTCGGGCAGCACCGTGATCCAGGTGCCGCAGGGGCCGTACAACATCGTGGCCAAGACGGACAACGGCGACAAGGACATCAAGGCGGCGAGCGACCCCTCGGCCCAGCGGACGATCGAGCTGAACAGCGACTCGGGGGACCTGGCGGTCGTGACACCCTGACGGGCGCCCCCTGGATACTGAACCATCGCCGGACGGCCGCCGTATCTCCTCGTGTGAGCGGTGATCGCGTTTGAACGCCGACCAGAAAGGAAGCGGCACCGGCAGCAGGGACACCGCGCGGGCCGGCCGGGCCGGCCTGCGCGGGCTGCGGGCGGCGGTGTTCGCGGTGGTCTGCGTGTTCGCCGCGCTGGGCATGCACGTGCTGGCCGGAGGCCCGCACGCCCGCCTGGTGACCGTCGCCGCCGCGACCCTGGTGACGGGTGCGGGCGCGTACGTCCTCGCCCGGCGGCAGCGGTCCCTGGGCACGCTGCTCGCCGCCTCCTTCGCCGCGCAGTACGGCATGCACCAGCTCTTCGGCTCGGGGGCCGCCGCCTTCCCCGCCCATCATGGCGGCGGCCTCCACACCGGGACCGGGCTCGGCCCCGGGACCGGCATGCTGCTGGCCCACGTGCTCGTCGCGACGGTGTCGGCGTGGTGGTTGCGGCGCGGCGAGACGGCGCTGCTGGCGTTGGTCTCCCTGCTGGCCTGCTCGCTGCGCGGCCTGTGGGACCGGCTGACCACCCGCCTCGCGCCGCCCGCTGCGCCACGCCCCGGGCTCGTCCCCGCCGCTCCCGGCGACGTCGCCGTCTCACCCGTGCTGGCCTGGACGTTGTGCCGGCGGGGGCCGCCTCGGTAACGGGCGCCCGCCCGCGATCCCGTATCCACCGGAACGTTCCGCCTCGGCCCGTCGGCAGCGCGCACCGCATGTTCCGCCTCGGCCCGTCGGCAGCGCGCACCGGATTCGTCATGGCCGCCTGCCGGGCCGAACCGCCGGGCCGAACCGCCGGGCCGAACCGCCGGGCCGAACCGCCGGGCCGAACCGCCGGGCCGAGGCCGCCCCCCGCATGTCCCGCGCCCGCCTCTCGCGTGCGCGTACTCCGGAACCTGTCTCTTA
>NZ_SMLD01000312.1:0-4711 GCF_004352805.1 Nonomuraea mesophila | reverse complement strand
CCTCCCCGCCCGCCTGCGCCCCGCCTCCGACGATCAGCGCGGCCGACCCACAGATGGCCGCCGTGGTCGCCGCGGTCCAGCGCCCGCTCGGCCGGCGGCCGTGCAGCAGCCAGGAGAGCAGCCCGGTGAAGACGGGCCCGCTGCCGATCGCGACCACCGTGCCGATCGCCACGCCGGTGCGGGCGACCGCCGCGAAGTAGCAGAGCTGGTAGGCGGCCACCGCGACGGCGCCCAGCAGCAGGCCCGGCCTGATCGCGCTCCTGAGACCGGCTCCGGCGTGGAGGGCGAGCGCCGTTCCCCCGATGACGAGCCGCGCGGCGGCCAGGGCCACGGAGTCGGCGGACACGAGCAGCCCGGCCGTGCCCGCCGTGCCCCACAGCACGGAGGCGCCCACGACGGCGAGCGGTCCCATCCTCATGACCGCCATTGTGCCTTACTGTCTGACAATCAGACAATGCCGTCGAGAAGCTGGTCGATCAGCCGTCCCGCCGGGGCCGCCACCTCCCCCGCGTAGTCGTCGAGCACCGCGAGAGCGTCGCCGAGGCCGGGCACGCTCTTGCGCGGCAGGTCGAGCAGGGACTCGCCCTCGGCCGTGATCTCACCCGTCACGTGGAAGGCGCCGTCCGCGGCGGCGATGGACACCTCGAACCGCATCTCACGGCCGTCGGGCAGGGTGAAGGTGGTGCCGGTCCTGGCACCCGCGGGAGGGAAGAAGTAGGAGAAGCGCTCGCTCCTCACGAAAGGATGATGTAACTCCGCGAGGATCTCCGACGCCCGGCCGA
This sequence comes from Nonomuraea mesophila, assembly GCF_004352805.1. Taxonomy (NCBI): domain Bacteria; kingdom Bacillati; phylum Actinomycetota; class Actinomycetes; order Streptosporangiales; family Streptosporangiaceae; genus Nonomuraea; species Nonomuraea mesophila. The sequence continues at coordinate 3,929 of NZ_SMLD01000312.1, read as the reverse complement.
GGGCCGCCAGCAGCCCGGCCGCCGCCAGACTCTCGCTGTCCACCCTGCACAGGGTAGATCAGCCCGCCCACGACTGACCAGGCACGCCCGAGGCGCGGACGTATGAGCTCAGCAGGCTGTAGCGGGCGGAGTGACATGCGGGGCAGCGGACGGACGCCGGGCGCAGTGGCATGCGGGTCAGCGGTCCGTCGCGAGGCGCAGTGGCATGCGGGGTCAGCGGTCCGTCGCGAGGCGGGCGTGGCGTTCGACGTCGTAGCGCACGCCCTCGTAGCAGAGCTTGCCGCGCTCGATCCCCTCCGGGCGGAAGCCCGCCTTGGTGGCGACCCGGCACGAGGCCGGATTGGTGGTGCGGTGCCCCAGCTCCAGCCGGTAGAGGCCGCGCTCCGCGAACGCCCACCTGGCCAGCTCGCCGGTGGCCGCCGTCGCGACACCCCGCCCCCTGAAGGCGGGCACGACCCAGTAGGACACCCACCCGTTGTCGTGGGCGTCGATCCCGGCGACCGCGACGTTGCCCGCCACCTGCCCGTCCACCGTGACGGCGAAGGCGTGGCCGGCCCCCGCCCAAGAGGCGATCCAGCCCACGGCGTCCTGGAGGGTGACGACGGGCCACGGCGACTGGTGCCGCAGGTCGGGCGACTGGAAGGCGTGCAGCACGGCCGGCGCGTCGTTGTCACGCCATTCCCGCAGCCGGATGTTCACAGGGGTCACTGCCCGAGATTATCCAGACTGCAACCGTTGCCCGATTTGGTGGGTGGCTTCGAAGTCGGCCACGAGCTGTTTCGGCGCGGTCAGGCACCAGGCCTCGGCCACCAGCTCGAACAGCTCGTCGCCGTCGATCTTGTCGAGGTGGACCACCACCCACCCGAACCTTCCGGCCGTGAACTGCACCTCGAACACCTCGGGCCGCTCGGCCACGAGGGCGATCTGCTCCTCGATCGTGGCCTTGAGCCCGACGGTCTCGGTCGCCTCCCACAGGTAGCCGAAGCCCTTGTCATGGACCTTCAGCCCGATCCACTCGCCGCCATGGCTCATGCGGACCTCGGGCAACTCGTCCAGCAACGCGAGGAACTCATCGACGCTCACACCCATGCCGACTGTGTACCAGACGCGGCCGACACTTCCCGGCCCTCCACCGTGCCGGCCGCCCCGGGAAAACGATCAATCGTAATAGCGGACTTCCAGCACGTTCCCATCGGGATCGGGAAAGTAAATCGCCTCGGGAGCGATGCCCCGGGCACCGAAGATGTTGGTGGCGGTGCCGGAGATCTCCACTCCGTGCTGTTTCAACCGGACCTGGAGGGCGTCGAAATCCTCCCTGCTCACCGACAGGCAGAAATGGTTGATCGGATGTCCGGAGCTGCCCTTCACACCGGTGTGCTCGTCCACGCCCCTTAAGGCGTCGTACGCGATGAGATCGAGGATCGTCTCGGCCGAGATCCGTACGCTGGGAAAAGCCGCCTTTCCATCGCGAAACTCCTCCGTCCGCACTCCGGGCAGCCCGAGCACCTGCTCGTAGAAATGCAGGGACCTTCGCTGGTCGGCAACCCAGCAGACGAGATGGTCAAGGCGCACATCCATGAAAACCTCCTGCTCCAATATCTGCCGCCCGCCGCTCCTTGTCCACCTGTTGATCCACCTGCCCGCGAATTTCTGCCTGCGCGAAACACGTGGTTAACGTCAAGTTAGCGGTGATGACCTGCACGGTTGAGCCGGCTGCGACATTTTTGCCCACAATGCGGATGTGATGGAGATCATCGCCACCGCGACCAATAATAGTCGCAGGCTTTCCGAATGATGATGGGACCCCGTGCGGGCCGGCCGGACGCCGGCCCCGCGAAACGGCAGGAGGAGCTTCGCGGGACCGGCCGGGGGTCAGCGGTCCGGCTGCAGGCGGTAGACGGAGACGTGCGAGATCGACTCGGCGGTGAACTCGCCTCCGGTCCAGTCGGCGTGCCTCGACTCCAGCTCGAACCCGGCCAGCTGCGCCATGAGATCGAGCTCGGCCGGCCAGATGTAGCGGTGCGGGCTGCGGAACAGCTCGACCTGCCTGCCGTTGTCGAAGGTGAAGTGGTGCGACACGAGCCGCTGGCGCACCACGTCATAGGTGGCGAGGCCGACGTAGCCGGGCTCGATGGTGTAGATCACCGCCGGCTGGCCCGGCGGCAGCTTGCGCAGCTGGGGCACCCCCAGCTCGATGACGAACCGGCCGCCGGGCTCGAGATGGCGGGCGGCGTTGCGGAAACACGCGACCTGCTCGGCCTGGGTGAGCAGGTTGGAGATGGTGTTGAAGACGAGATAGACCAGCGAGTACGTCCCCGGCGCGGAGGCGGTCGCCATGTCGCCGGCGATCACCGGGATCGTCGCCTCGTCGACCTTCGTACGCAGCTGCTCGATCATCGGCGCGGACAGCTCGATGCCGGTGACCGGCACCCCGCGCTCGGCGAGCGGCACGCCCACGCGGCCGGTCCCGATGGCGAACTCAAGCGCCCGCCCGCCGCCCGCGAGCTCCGCGAGCCGGCTCACGGCCGGCTCCAGCACCTCGGGCGCGAACATGCCGGTGCCCGGCGTGTCATAGCGCCGGGCGGTCTCGGCGTCCCAGACGCGCTCCTGCGTGAACTCCGGCTCCGCCGCTCCCGTCATGCCGTACGTCCCATCCTGCTTACCTCCATGACGATGATGCTCGGGTGCCCAACAGTAGGCAGCCCGCCGGCCCGGCGTCGAACAAATTACCGCCGGGCCGCGGCACCTCCCCGGCAGGGCGGCCTCAGGCGGGATCGAAGGCCACCGGCAGCCGGTGCACCCCGTAGATGGCCATGTCGGTCCTCATCGCGAGCTCCTCCTCGGGCACGGCCAGGCGCAGGCCGGGAAACCGGCGGAACAGCGCCGCGTACGCGACCCGCATCTCGATCCTGGCCAGCTGCTGGCCGAGGCACTGGTGCACTCCGTGGCCGAAGCCCACGTGGCCGGTGGCCTGCCTGGTCAGGTCGAGGGTGTCGGGGTCGTCGAACTGTCCGGGGTCACGGTTGGCCATCGGGATGGAGATCACCACCGTCTGGCCCTTCCTGACGGTCACGCCCTCCAGTTCGACGTCCTCAAGCGCGGTGCGCTGAGCGCCGAACTGGATGATGGACAGGTATCGCAGCAGTTCCTCGACCGCGCCGTCGATCAGTGTGGGGTCGGCGCGCAGGGCGGCGAGCTGGTCCGGATGGCGCAGCAGGGCGTAGGTGCCGAGGGCGATCATGTTGGCGGTCGTCTCGTGCCCGGCGATGAGCAGCACCAGCCCGACGCCGGTGACTTCCTCGTCGGTCAGGTCGCTGCCGGTGACGAGCGCGCTGAGCAGATCATCCCCAGGGTCGGCGCGCTTGGCCGCGACCAGCCGGCGAAAATAGCCGTAGAGGTGGTTCATGGCGGCCATGAACTCCTCCTTGGACGTGTCCAGGCGGACCATCGTCTCCGTGGTGCTCTGGAACTCCGACCGGTCGGCGTACGGCACGCCGAGCAGTTCGCAGATCACCAGCGAGGGGATCGGCAGGGCGAAGTGCTGGACCAGGTCGGCCGGGGAGCCCGCCCGCTCCATCGCGTCCAGGCACTCGTCGGCGATCTGCTGGATCCGCGGGGTCAGCCCGTTGAGCCGGCGCACGGTGAAGTGGGCGGTCAGCAGCCTGCGGTAGCGGGTGTGGTCGGGCGGGTCGAGGCGCAGGAACATCCCGGGCAGCATCGGCGCGGCGGGGTCCTCGCCGAGTGAGTGTTCGAAGGGCAGGTGACGCAAATCCTGCCGGGCGCTGAAGCGCTGGTCGGCCAGCACGGCACGGGCGAGGTCGCGGCTGGTCGTCACCCAGCCGATGTGACCGTCGGGGAAGCCGAGCGGGTGCAGCGGCCCCTGGGCGGCGAGGTCGCGAAGCGGGGCGGGCGGGTCGAAGGGGTGCTCA
>NZ_SMLD01000311.1:0-4736 GCF_004352805.1 Nonomuraea mesophila | reverse complement strand
CCGTCGGGGTTGACCGTCCAGACCAGCTCGCGGTCGTTCGCGTTGCGCCAGCGCAGCGTGCACGTGGTGCCCATGAGCCTGATGAAGATCTTCGAGAAGTGGCCTGAGTGCAGCACCACCAGCCCCATGCCCGCCAGGACGTGCCGGTGCACCCGCTCGACCACCTCGTCCGGCACCTCGCCGTGCGCGGCGTGGCCCCACCAGGTGAGGACGTCGGTGCCGGCGAGCACCTCCTCGGTCAGGCCGTGCTCGGGGTCGTCGAGCGTGGCCGTGGTGACACTGGCCCGCTCCCCCAGCCAGTGCTCGATGCCGCGGCGGACGGCGTTGTGCATGCCGTCGGGATAGATCTCGGCCACGGCGGGTTCGGTCTGCTCGTGCCGGTTCTCGCCCCATACGAGGACGTTGACGGATCGGGCGCTCATGCGTTCCTTTCGTGGTTCGTCCGCGCGTGCCATGGGGACCGCCGTCCGGCCGTCGCGGAGTTCGTTCGTCGGGTGGCGGTCGTCCGGCACAGGGCGCTGGGGAAGGTCAGGGGGAACGCATCGCGAGGAGCCGCGGCACTCCGCCTGCCTGCGCTTTCGCGGCGCGCGCGACGGGGGGCTCGTCGTTTTCCGGGCACTGGACGCTGATCTGTCGAGCCGCTCAACCGGCGGTCGTCTGTGAAGTATGGTGCGCCCGCCCGGACCGCGATGTCAACGAGGGGGCGTCGGCGGGGCTGGTCAGGGGCTCGCGCGCGCTCGGCCGCTCCGTACACGCTCCTACCCGGGCAGCCGGTGGGCCCGGCGCCCCGCGGCCGCCCGGTCACGGCGCCTCGGCCCTGACGTTCAGGGTGATCGCGCCGGCGGCGTGCAGGCTGGTCAGCAGGGCCCGGTCGCCGGCGGGGTCGAGCCAGATCTGGAGGTCCGCGGGCCCCTGCGGCCGGGGCAGCGGGCCCTGGGGCTCGTAGAAGGTCGCCACCAGCACCAGGGGCACCGGCGCCTCCCACCGGACGGGGGCGGGGGGTTCGTGCCGGCCGCCGAGGATCACGGCGCGCTCCGCGTCGTCGCAGGCGTCGAGCCGGTGTCCGGCCGCGAGCCGGGCCTGGAGCCCGACCTGCGCGTCCATGGCGAGCCGCACCCGCGCCGCCGCGCGCTCGCCGTCGGTGGCCGGCTCGCCGTAACCGGCAACGAGCAGCCCGACGAGGTCGGCCATGTCGTCGGCGTACCCGCGGAGACTTCCGCCCGCGAAGATCATTTCGAAGCGGTACGGCCGGCCGTCGTCCTTGACGGGAGCGTCCGGAGGGGGGTCCGCCGACGAGCCGTTACGGACCACCACGACGGCGTCGTGTCCCCTCATGTGCCCGGCAGCCATCGGGTGGCGGCGTACAGGGCCGTGAGCTGTTCCTTGTCGGCGGCCCGCCAGAAGAGCTCGTCCATCAGCGTACGGAAGGACAGGCTGCCCCGCTCCGTGACGTCCAGCGCGGGATCGTGCGCGAAGAGCTCGGCGTGGGCGCCCACCTCGTCGTGTCGGCCACCGTTGGGCAGATCGCCCAGCGCCGCCGTGCGCAACGCCGCCTCGACCAGCGCCAGTGACACCTTGACCTGTGACTGGATCACGGCGGGGTCGAGCGAGCCGTCCCACAACCGCAGCTCGACGTGGTCGCGCGCGCTGCCGCGCACCGCCTCCAGGTTCAGCGCCACCCTGCGGGGCCCGGCGGCGTACGCCGCCGGGCCGATCGGCTCGTAGCCCGCGGCGGGCAGGTCGTTCGGCCGGCAGTAGTCCAGGCCCCTGTGGCTCGCCCGCTCCGGGTTCTGCGCGAGCCTGAACAGCGTGTCGGCGTGGTGACCCGCGTAGCGCAGCAGCCCCGCGTGGTGCTCCACGATGTGGTCGTAGTCGTGGGCGCTCACGTGGACGTGCCCGCCGGTCGAGACGCTCGCCGTGCCGCCGTGGGAGCGGATGATCTCGCAGGCGACGCGGAGGTTCTCCCACGTGGCGGGCTCGTCGTACAGGATGGGCGAGACCAGCTCGCCCGCGACCGTGCCGTCCCTCTCCATGCTCCACAGGCCGCGCCCGCCCTCCTTGCCGGAACGGTAACCGGCACCGCGCATCGTGTGGTTCTTGTGCACCTGGGCGTCGCCGGTCAGGCCGGCCTCGCGCAGTGAACGGGCGATCGCCTCCAGCCTCATGACGTCGGTACGGTCCGGCAGGTCGAACTCGAGCTCCAGCCCGAACCCTCTCCCCCGGTCACGGTCGGCGAGGGACGCGGTGGCGTTCCTCATCATGTACGGGATCACCGTCTCCCCCGCGTACGCGCGCTCCATCACCCGCTCGTAGGCCTGGCGGAACGCGGAGAAGTCCCGCGTATACGACACCTCCGGCCGTTCCGGCCAGCGCCGCCACGCCTCGACGCGGGAGTCGAGCGAGGCGACCCGTCCCCGCTCCGCCACGGCCAGCGGATCGGGGCCGGTCAACCGGGACAACGAACGGCGCAGCCGTGAATGGGCACGGTCGTACGCCTCCTGCGCCTGCGTGTGCTCCCGGACCGCGGCCTGCCGGGCCTCCCTGACCGCGGAAGGAGACAGATCGTGCAGCCCCGGGGGGACCTCTGGCGGCCTCTGCCCCCGCCCGGCCGCGTCACGGCCGGCGGGCGGGGCGAGCGCGTCGAGCAGTTGCCCCCGATCCACCGGCCCGGACAGGTCGAATCCGGCCTGCCGCACGTCGGCCGCCCTGCGCGCCAGCCGTTCCACGGAATGGCCGAACCCCGCCTCGGTGGCCAGCCGGCGCAGCGGATCGAACGCCCACAACCGGGACGGCACCTCCGAACGGGTGAGCTCGGCCAGCCGCGCGAGCGAGCGCGCCTCGTCGTCGCGGGGCCGCGCGAAACCGTGCTCCTCCGCGATCCGCAGCCCGTCCCAGAGGTACGGGTCCCGCTCCCGGTGCGCGACGAGCAGGCCGGTGAGTTCGTGGGGGTTCGCCGCCCGTACGAGGCCGGCGCCGTACGCCTGCGCCTCCTCCGCCAGGCGGACGAGATGCCGGACGGAGCCGCCCAGGCCCGCGTCCAGCGACAACCGCACGAGCGCGGGCCCGTCGTGCCCTCCGTCGAGCCTCGGGCGGTCGACGATTCCGTCGAGGTGGGCGAGCAGCCGGGCCGTCGCGTCGTGAGCCTCCGGCAGGTCGTGCCTGTCGGCGAGCAGCATCCCGTTCCACAGGGCGGGGTCCTCGTTCCAGAACTGCTCCATGCCCTGGCGGAAGGCACTGGCCCCGCGCTCCCCGGCCGGCAGATAACCGTTCTCGTGGGCCGCACGGACGGCCACGAGCAGCTCGGCCACACGGTGCGGGCCCGGCCCCACCTGCCCGCTGCGCAGGGGCGCGACGAGATCCCTGACCCTGCTCTGGGTCAGGGGCTCGCCCATCATCGTGAGCATGAGCCCCGCCGTACGCGCCTGCGCCGCGGTGATCTCCCGCAGCCCGAACAACATCCGATGGCGGTACCCCTTCCAGCGGAACGGATCCGCCTCCATGCACGCCCTGAGGCGGTCCGCCAGCGCGGCACGACCGGCGGCGCCGTCCGGGGCCATCGCGAACGACTCGGCGTCGTTGTAGAGATCGACCAGGGCGTCGATGTCCCGGTGCAGGCCGACCTCGTCCGCCAGCCGGTGCACGGCCCGTGGCGCAGCCGGCTCGCCGGAGATCCTGCTCATCCGCGCCAGAGCCCTCGCCGTCGTCTCACTGTCGTTGACGACGCCCAGCTCCCGGCTCAGCCGCCGGCCCTCGGCCAGGAGCTGCGCGTCGGGCACGGGCCGCCGGGCGTCCCCGCTGGGAGGCGTCCAGCGGTGCACCACCGCCGCGGCCTCGGCGAAGTTCCGCGGCCGTGAATCCGCGATCGGCCCGACCTCACCGGGTGCCGGTCGAGCGCCCACGGGATCCACGGGGTCCAGGGGCTCCAGGACCGGCGCCCTCCCCTCGTGGGGTGTACGCGTCGCGGCCGAGGTCCCCGGTTCGGCGTGGGGCGGCTGCGCACCGGGGTCGCGCGGCTGCCGGGCGGCGCTCGCCGCTTCCCCCTGACCACCTGCCGGCTCACCGGGGGCCGGCCGCTGGCGGGCGTGGTCGGCGGCGGGAACATGCTGACGCGCGGGGTCTGGACGTCCGGGATCGGGATGCGCGAGGTCGGGATGCGCGAGGTCGGGATGCCGGGCCCGCTCATGCGCGGGATCGGCACGACCGTGGCCGGCGCCTCCAGCCCTCTCATGAGCGGAGTCGGCATCCGCGGGTTCCCCGACGGGAGCGGGGTGCTGTCCGGTCGTGCTTCCCGAGGGGGCGTTGACCGGCAGGACGTTGACCGGGAGCAGCGAATCGCGTGGGAGCGCACCCGGCCCCTGGGGCGGCGGCTCGCTGATCGGGCTTGGCTCGGCCGGGTGGGGCTGCGCGGGACGTGCGGGACTTCCCGCGTGTTCGGGGGCGGCCAGAGGCGTGTCGTCGCGTCGGATGACCTCACCCGTGATCGTCTCCCCAGGATGCGGCTGGGCGAGGGGGCCGCCCGGTTCCGGAGTCTGCCGGTTGATCAGAGCGCCGAGGTCGTCGCGGTGCCCGGGCTGCGGATGGAGCACCACGGCCGAGCCACCGGCGTCCCGCGGGACGTCACCACTCCCGCCGGCGACAGGCGACCCGTCCACGCCGGTGCCCGTGACGGGAGCGGCCGTGGCAGGAGCCGCAGTGACGGGAGCGCCGGCAACGGGAGCTGCTGCGGGGGCGGGAGC
>NZ_SMLD01000310.1:0-4825 GCF_004352805.1 Nonomuraea mesophila | reverse complement strand
CTCCGACGCCCCGGTGACAGCGAGCACCACTTCGAAACCCCGGCCGACAGATCCAAGCCAAGACACCATGGTCTGTTCTCGCGCGAGTCAAGCCAGGGCTCGAAGCGGCACACCACCATCCTCACAGTTCTCGCGAACAAGCCGTGTCGTGACCTTGTGCAGGTGATCTCTTCTGCGGTCGGCGATCCGGGCGTACACCTTGGCGACCCTGGCCCGGGCCTTGGCGCGGTTGGCCGACCCCTTGGCCTTGCGGGCCAGGGCCCGCTGAGCCTTGGCCAGCTTGCGCCGATCGGCGCGCTCATGACGCGGGTTGACGATCTTCTCGCCGGTCGAGAGTGTCGCCAGCGCGGTGATGCCCGCATCCACACCGACGCTCTGCCCGGCAGGCGGGAGCGGGCTGATCTTCTCCTCGGCCAGGAGGGACACGAACCAGCGTCCCGCGCTGTCGCGGGACACGGTGACCGTGGACGGCTGCGCACCCTCCGGCAGGGGACGCGACCACACAATGTCGAGCGGCGTGTCCATCTTGGCCAGCGTCAACCGGCCCTCACGCCAGCGGAACGCCGAGCGGGTGTACTCCGCCGACGCCCGGGACTTCTTGCGGGACTTGAAGGTCGGGTACTTGGCTCGCTTGGCGAAGAAGTTCGCGAACGCGGCCTGGAGGTGGCGAAGCGCCTGCTGAAGAGGGACCGACGACACCTCGGACAGGAAGTCGTGCTCGCCGCTGCGCTTCCATTCCGTCAGGCGCGCGGAGGACTCCACGTAGGAGACGCGGCGGCCTTCCAGGCGGTAGGCGCGGGTGCGCTCTTCGAGTGCCTTGTTGTGGACGAGGCGGACGCAGCCGAACGTCCGGGCAAGCTCGCAGGCTGGCTCGGGGGTCGGGTAGAAGCGGTACTTGTAGGCCCGCTTCACGATCTGCGCCACGCCTCACATCCTACCGCGCGATCAGCTAGCAATCGTGTGTGTGTTCGATACGGCGGTCCGCCTGACGGCGAATCGGCTGCCCCTGTCCTGCTCCGCAGGAGTCCGATTCCTCCCCCGCCTGAAGGCGGGGGTTTCCACGGAGGTATCTGATGAACGAGGAAGAGGCCTGGCGGTACGCCGACGAACTGCGGGAGCGGGTGCGGCCGCCCGACTTCCCCGACCGGTGGTTCGACGTCACCGGCTTCGGCGGCGGCGACACGTGGACGGAGGCGTTCCGCGCCGCCATCGAGACGTGCCACGAGAGCGGCGGCGGGCACGTGCGCGTGCCGGCCGGCACCTACCGCACCGGCGCCATCCACCTGCTCTCCAACGTGGACCTGCACGTGGAGGAGGGGGCGACGATCCTGTTCAGCACCGACCCCGCCGACTACCTCCCGGCCGTCTTCACCCGCTTCTCCGCCATCGAGTGTTACAACTACTCCCCCTTCATCTACGCCCACGGCCAGGAGAACATCGCCGTCACCGGCGCCGGGACGCTCGACGGCGGGGCCGGGCCCGAGCACTGGTGGTGGTGGGTGGGCACGCCCGCCTTCGGCTGGCGGCCCGGCATGCCGAACGAGGCGGACGACTGGGCCGCGTTGCAGCGGATGGCCGCGGATGGGGTGCCGGTCGAGAAGCGCGTGTTCGGCGCGGGCCACCACCTGCGCCCGAACATGATCCAGCCGTACCTGTGCCGCAACGTGCTCGTCGAGGGTGTGCGCATCGTGCGCTCCCCCATGTGGGAGATCCATCCCGTACGGTGCGAGAACGTCCTCGTCAGGAACGTGTCGATCCACTCGCGGGGACCCAACAACGACGGCTGCGACCCCGAGAGCTGCCGCTCCGTGGTGATCACCGGCTGCGTCTTCGACGTCGGCGACGACTGCGTCGCCATCAAGGCCGGCCGCGGCCCCGACGGGCGGCGGGTGGGGGTGCCGTGCGAGGACGTGCTGATCGAGGACTGCGACATGCGCTACCGGTACGGCTCGGTCGCCATCGGCACGGACACGACCGGCGGCATCCGCAACGTCTTCGTCCGCCGCTGCCGCTGGGGCGGCCCCGGACTCTACTTCGGCCTCTACATCAAGACGAACTCCGTGCGGGGCGGCTACGTCGAGAACGTCTTCGTCAAGGACGTCGAGATCAGCGAGCTGACCAAGGAAGCCGTCTCCATCGACCTCTACCACGGCGACGGCCACAACGGCGACGACCCGCCCCCCATCCGCAACATCAACGTGGCGGGGCTGCGCAGCGACCGCACGCGCAGCGCGTACCTGCTGCGGGGCTATCCCGAGCAGCCCCTGAGGGACGTCACGATCAGAGACAGCACGTTCGCCCACGTGCGGCGCGCGGACCTGGCCGCCGACATAACCGGCCTGACCCTCGCGAACGTCAAGGTGGCCGCACCACCGTCCTGACGGTGCAGGTCATCAGAGGGCGCAGCCTGACGTGGCTTTGGAGACGATGCGTCGACACGCCGGCCCCCGTGATCTTTGCCCCGGCCGGCTCTGCCGTCCGGTGACCATGTCCGAATGTCGCCGGTGCCCTTGCGGGAGGATGCCTACACTGCCCGGAATGAGCTCTGAACGGAACCGCGAGCTGGTACAGGGAGCATGGCGATCATTCTCGACCCGGGACAAGGACTTGATCGCGAGCTTCTTCGCCCAGGACGCGGAATGGCTGGCCCCGTCCGGGAACGCGACCGCCGTAGCGCTCGGCGCGACGCACCACATGGTGGGCAGGGAGGCCATTGTCCACTTCCTCACTGTCGGCTTCCCGCGCATGTTCGTCGCCGATGTGGCGGTGGATTTCCGCGGGTTCTACGCCGACGGCGATGTTGTCGTGGTGGAGGAAACCATGCAGGCCACGCTGGCAGACGGCAACGCCTACAGCAACGACTACTGCTTCATCTTCCAACTGCGGGACGGGCTGATCCATCGGGTGCGCGAGTACATGGACACCGCCAAGGGGCATCGCATGGTGTTCGGGGACGCGGGAGGCGACAGAACCGACGACCATTGAGCCCTTTCATCGGACCGACCGTCCGGGCCGCGGTCACATCGTGGGCGCCACCGGGCAGCGCGGGCGAGCTCCGCACCAGCCAACCCCCGGAATCCGCCAGGACTTCTCCGGCCACCGTCAGCCCGAACGCCGTCCCCTTCAGCTTTCAGGCTTGGCGAGGGCGGCCAGGACCTGATCGAGACGCGACTCCACACCGGACAGGCGACGTTCCACCGTGCCCTCAAGACCGGCCAGGCGGCCGTCGGCCTCGGGCCTGAGCCCGTGGCCGACGGCGCCTGAACTTCTGTGACGCTAATGGTCGTAGACCACCATCGAGATCGACCCGCTGCCGGTTTCGATGGGCGAGGTGTAGACGCTGAAGGCCGGGAAGCCCGTGTTGCCCACGAAGGTGAACCCGAACATCTGCAGCGCCTGGGGGTAGGAGTGGGTGTCGCTGCCGTCCACCGCGGCCGACAAGCTCCAACGCCCCGGATTCCCCTCATCGGTGTACGCGTACGTGAGGGCGAAGTTGATCAGTGAGTTGACCCCGTTGACGGCTTGCCCGTCGCCGATGCAGAACTGAAGTTCCACACTTGTGTCGTCGTCGAAGGCGCTGGACTTGGTCAGCACCACCGCGTCGGTCTGCCCGGTGTACAGAGGATTGGGAATGTTGGTGATGTCTCCGTGGCTCGGGCGGTAGTTGTAGAGGGTCAGCGGCTTGGTCGAGTTGTTCGTGATGGTGATTTCCAGGGACCCCGTCGACTTTTGCGACAGCACCATGTTGGCGATGTTCACGCCGAGCAGAGCGGCCTGGAGGATGGTGGACGAGACCGAGGAGGCCGCGCTGACCACGGCGGCGCCCGCACCGACCGCGGCGGCGCCCCCTGGGGTCGCTGCCTGCCCGTTCGGCGCGGGACCGGCCGGCCCTGTGAGGTATTGAGAGAAGGCGGCGACATCTTTGTTCGCCTGCGCGGCCGCTTCGTTCATATCGTCGATGAACGTCACCGTGCCGTTCGTGGTTGCGATCGGGCCAGCCGTAGCCATTCCGCCGGCGGTCAAAGTCATGTTGCCTCCTGATGCTGTACCGGCCTCAAATTCAGCCGACGACGAACGGCGGGATAGCCATTCGAGGATGACCATGATCCATCACGAATGCCGGCATTCCGAAGTGCAACCCGAGCTGTTGGAGGTAATCGATGACACATTTGATGCACAAGAAGGGACAACTGCTCCCTGTACGGGGCGGCCCACATGCCTGCGGTGATCGACTTCCTCTGCGAGTCGCTGGGCTACGTGGCGGTGGAAGCAGAGTGGTTGACCATCCGCAGTTACGCGAACCGTTCGTAGCCGGCTGAGGCGAGGCGGTCTTGGCCAGCCAGTCGCCGGTCCTCATCGGCGGCAGCATCGACGAGGAGAAGGCCGTGAGAACGGCCGGCGCTCGGCCTCGTTCTCCACTCCCGGGATCGGGGCGGACAGGACACACGGTCGGGTGCCCGGGGTGGCGCTCCGGTGGCGGGCCGAAGGGAATGAGTGGCCCGTCGACGTCAAGGAAGAGGGCGCGGGACCCGCCGTTCGGTGGCCCGGGCCAGTAGCGGGTGCCTTCGCTCGATCTCCTCGTACGGCGGATGTGGCCGAGGCCGCCCGCCACGCACAGTTCGTACGACCTCGTCGAGCACACGCAGGTGTGGGCTCGGACCCGGATGGACCCGCACCTCGCGACCAGGGCGGACCAGGCGATACCGGTGTGCCCCTCTCGCGGGGGTTGGGGATGCGGGCCGTGGAACTCCTCCAAAGCCATGCCGACCTCCAGATCATGTTCGTGCGTGCCGAGGGCTACGAGGCGGGGCGGCGGAGCGGGCAG